>CAYOTD010000404.1:0-5366 GCA_964406685.1 uncultured Solibacteraceae bacterium
GGGTGGGGAATTTTCGACCGGCGAAATGGGGAATTTTCAACCGGCCTTGACACTTCCGATGAAAACACTTGGCCAGCGCACCGCGTCTCCGCTCAGGCCGACGAATCGAGTCGGCTCTTTTCTGAACTGATAACAGCCGTCGACAACGCCATCGGAAGGCGCTTCACTCGACCGACTGGGTTTCCGTTGAAAGGTCACCACCAGTCCACCTGACTCAGTGAAAGCGGCTCCCACCACCTGGACCTCCTCGGGAACGGTTGGCGTGGTCCAACCTCCCAGGACTTGACCAGACAGCGATACCTCGATCCACTGGTTTGCCGTCACACTGTAGAATCCGATGCGAGACTGAGACGCCACAAGAAATGCTTCGTAGGCAGGATGTCCACGCCCGCCTCCGAACTCACCTCTGAGCTGCGTGATCCACGACGGGATTCACAGATCTTCAACGCTCCTGAGCGCTAGCCCGGTGCGGATGGCAGTGTGATATTCTGGCATTTGCGCCGGTCTCCGGTATGCCGGCACGGACAAGCGAATCGATCGTACTGCGGACGTACCCCTTCCGGGAATCGGATCTGATTGTCAGTTTTCTGACTCGGGACCAGGGGAAGCTGCGCGGCGTGGCGCGGCGGGCGCGGCGGTCGAAGAGCGGGTTCGGCGCCGGGCTGGAGCGGTTGTCGCTGGTCCGGATGTACTATTTCCAGCGGGAGAACCGGGAATTGGTCAGCCTGGACTCCTGCGAGCTGCTGCGGTCGCAGTTCGCCGCGTCGTCGAACTACGAGGCCGGAGTGGTTCTGGATTATCTGGCTGAGGCGACCGACCAGATGCTGCCGCCGGCGGAGCCGAACGAGCGGCACTTCCGGCTGCTGGCGGCCGTGCTCGATCATCTGGGCGCGGAACTCGGCGCGGGCCGGGGTGAAGCGGTCTGGAAGGCGGCCCTGTACTTCAGCCTGTGGGCTGTGCGGCTGGGAGGATTCCTGCCCGAACTGAAAGTCGGCCGGGAGTCGGCCGAGATTGCCGAGGAGATGCTCAGAACGCCGATCGGGCAGTTGAAGGAGCGTGGGTGGGACAAGCAAACGGGGGCCGATCTGCGCCGCTTCCTGACGCGGCGGATCGAGGAGCATATTGAGCGGAACTTGGTGACCCCTCCGCTGCTCGAAGCACTGTAAACGATGGATTCCTACCAACAGATCCTTTTCAAACTCAAGAAATACTGGTCGGACCGGGGGTGCGTCGTCACCGAACCCTACGACCTGGAAGTGGGCGCGGGCACGATGGCGCCGGAGACGTTCCTGCGGGTGTTGGGGCCCAAGCCTTACCGGGCGGCGTACGTGCAGCCCAGCCGGCGTCCCGCCGACGGGCGTTACGGGGAGAACCCGAACCGGCTGTACAAGCACCAGCAGCTTCAGGTCATCCTGAAACCCTCGCCGGACGACATCATGGAGCAGTACCTGGCGAGCCTGGAGGCGGTGGGCATCGACCTGGCCAAGCACGATATCAAGTTCGAAGAGGACAACTGGGAATCGCCCACCCTGGGCGCCTGGGGCATCGGCTGGCAGGTGATGCTGGACGGGCTGGAGATCACGCAGTTCACTTACTTCCAGCAGTGCGGCGGCGTGGACCTGGACCTGGTTCCGGCCGAGCTGACTTACGGGCTGGAGCGGCTGACGGCGTTTCTCCAGGGCAAGGACTCGGTCTACGACATCGAGTGGACGCCGGGCGTGCGTTACGCCGAAGTGCGGTTCGAGGACGAGCGGCAGTTTTCCGTCTATAACTTCGAGTTGGCCGACGTGCCCACGCTGTGGCAGCTTTTCGAGCTGCACGAGAAGGAATGCCAGCGCCTGCTGGACGCCTATCCCAAGTACGCCGACAAGCCGCGCTTCCCGCTGCTGGCCGCCTATGACCAGGTGTTGAAGTGCTCGCACCTGTTCAACCTGCTGGATTCGCGCGGGGCCATCAGCGTGACCGAGCGCGTGGGCGTCATCGGGCGCGTTCGCAAGCTGGCGGTGGGCGTGGCCGGGGCGTGGATGGATCAGCAGTCGGCGGAGGTGGCGGCGTGAAGATGCTTCCGTTCCTCCTCGAGATCGGCTCGGAAGAGATTCCGGATTGGATGATCGGGAGCGCGCTGGAGGCGCTGGCCGCCGCGTTCCGGCAGTTGTGCGAACAGAGCAAGTTGGCCGTGGAGGGAGTGCGTACGGACGCCACCCCGCGCCGGCTGGTGCTGCGCGCGGACGGGTTGCAGGCGCGGCAGACCGACAGCGTCGAAGTGCTCAACGGGCCGCCCAAAGCGGCGGGCGAGGGAGCCGCGGCGGGCTTCGCGCGCAAGTTGGGCGTCGAGGCCGCGGCGCTGGAGACGGTCACAACGCCCAAGGGCGAGTATTACTCGTACCGCAAGAAAGTGAAGGGCAGGGAAGCCGCCGCCATCCTGGCCGAGGCGCTGCCCGGCATCATCCTGGGGATTCCGTGGCCCAAGGCGATGTATTGGACCGGGAAGGGCGGGCCGCGCTTCATCCGTCCCATCCGGTGGATCGTCGCGCTGCTGGGCAACAAGGTCGTCCCGTTCGAGATCACGGGTGTCGCGTCGAGCAACACCAGCACCGGGCACCGGCGGCTGGGGAAGAAGAAGTTCCGGGTGTCGATCGCGGACTACGAGGCGAAGCTGAAAGAGAACTTCGTGCTTGTCCGGGCGGAACAACGGCGTGCGAAGATCGAGAGTGAGATCGCGGTTGCGGTCAAGCCCGACGCGGGGCTGCTGGAGACCCTGGTTAACATCACCGAGTACCCGACGCCCATCGCCGGGAGCTTCGACGAGCAGTTCCTGAGTCTGCCCGAAGAGGTTCTGGTCACCGTGATGCGGCACCACCAGAAGTACTTTTCGGTGGCCGCGCCGGACGGGCGGCTGGCTCCGAACTTCGTCGCCGTCATGAACACCAACGCGGACCCGGAAGGGCTGGTCCGGCGCGGCAACGAGCGCGTGCTGCGGGCGCGGTTCAACGACGCGCGATTCTTCTGGGATTTCGACCAGCACAGGAGACTGGCCGACCGCGTTGAGGATCTGGCCCATGTGACCTTCCAGGCCAAGCTCGGCTCGTATCTCGACAAGACGCGCCGCATGATGGCTCTGGTGGAGGAATTGGGCGGTTCCGGGGCGGCCCGCCGCGCGGCCGAGCTTTCCAAGTGCGACCTGACCTGCGAGATGGTGAAGGAGTTCACCGAGCTTCAGGGCGTCATCGGCGGGCTGTACGCGCGGGCGCAGGGCGAAGGGGAAGAAGTCGCCCGGGCCATCTACGAGCACTACAGGCCGGTGGGCATGGAGGACTCGATTCCTTCCACGCCCGAGGGGCGTTGGGTGGCCCTGGCTGACAAGCTCGACACGCTGCGCGGCTGCTTCGCCATCGGCATGATTCCCAGCGGTTCCAAGGACCCGTTCGCGCTGCGACGGGCGGCGCAGGGCGTGGTCAAGATCCTGGTCGAGGGCCGGATGGCGCTGCTGGTGT
The DNA here is from genome assembly GCA_964406685.1 of uncultured Solibacteraceae bacterium. Taxonomy (GTDB): domain Bacteria; phylum Acidobacteriota; class Terriglobia; order Bryobacterales; family Bryobacteraceae; genus JACQZT01. Next base: position 3,495 of record CAYOTD010000404.1, read on the forward strand.
CCGACCTGGCGGCTGGCGACGGGAAGCTGGTCGAGTTCTTCCGCGACCGGGTGGAGTACTACTTCCGCGACGCGCGCGGCTTCCCTTACGACGAGGTGCGCGCGGCAATGGCGGCCGGCTGGTCGGACTTGGTGGATCTGGAGAGCCGCCTGGAGGCGATCCACGCCGTCCGGCCCACGGAGGATTTCCTGCGGGTGGCGGGCGGCGTCAAGCGCATCAAGAATATCTTGCGGCAGGCGCAGTTCGCGGGCGGGACGAGCTTTGACGTGAGTCTGCTGGAAGACGGTCCTGAGCGGGGTCTTTTCGAGGCGTTCGGAAGGCTGGGGAGCGGCGGCAGTTACCGGGAGAGGCTGGATGCCATCGCCGCGCTGCGCCCCCAGGTGGACCTGTTTTTCGATAAGGTGTTAGTAAACGCGCCGGACGAGCGGGTGCGGGCGAACCGGCTCACCTTGTTGAGCACCATTCTGAGCGAGTTTTCGAAGATCGCCGATTTTTCGGAGATCGTAACCGAGTGATCAGGAACTAATACTGTTGAGGAGAGCAATCGCGATATGAAGAAATACGTTTACTCCTTCGGCGGCGGCACGGCCGACGGCGACGGAAAGATGAAGGACACCCTGGGCGGGAAGGGCGCCGGGCTGGCGGAGATGAGCCGCGCCGGCGTGCCGGTTCCTCCCGGGTTCACGATTTCCACCGAAGTCTGCAACATTTACTTCAACAACGACAAGAGGGTCCCGGCCGAGATCGAGACCGAGATCGGCCAGTGCCTGGCGATCCTGGAAGACCGCATGGGCCAGAAGCTGGGCGACACCTCGAACCCGCTGCTGGTCAGCGTCCGCTCGGGCGCCAAGTTCTCCATGCCGGGCATGATGGACACCATCCTGAACCTCGGTCTGAACGATGAGACGGTGGAAGCCCTGGTGGCGAAGAGCGGCAACCCGCGCTTCTCCTATGACTGCTATCGCCGCTTCATCCAGATGTTCGGCAACGTCGTGCTGGAGATCGGCAAGGACGAGTTCGAGCACCTGTTCGACGCGCGCAAGAAGAAGGCGAAGGCGAAGTTCGACACCGACCTGACGGCGGAAGACCTGAAGGCGGTCATCGAAGAGTACAAGAAGCTGGTGCAGAAGAAGACCGGCAGCCCCTTCCCGCAGGATGCCAAGGAGCAGCTCGCCATGGCGCGCGACGCCGTGTTCCGCTCCTGGTGGAATCCGCGCGCGGGCCACTACCGCAAGATGAACAAGATCGCCGACGACCTGGGCACCGCCGTCAACGTGCAGGCGATGGTGTTCGGCAACATGGGCGATACCTCGGCCACGGGCGTGGGCTTCACCCGCAACCCGGCCACCGGCGACAAGGAGTTCTACGGCGAGTTCCTCATCAACGCCCAGGGCGAGGACGTGGTGGCCGGCATCCGGACGCCGAAGCCGATCGCCGAGCTGCAGACCGTGATGCCCGAGGTCTACACCCAGCTCCGCGAGATCACGGGCATGCTGGAGAAGCATTACCGCGACGTCCAGGACTTCGAGTTCACCATTCAGGACGGCAAGCTGTTCATGCTCCAGACCCGCAACGGCAAGCGCACGGGTCCGGCGGCGGTGAAGATCGCCGTCAACATGGTGGAAGAGGGGCTGATCGACAAGAAGGAAGCGGTTCTGCGCGTCGATCCGCAGCAGCTTGACCAGTTGCTGCACCCGGTTCTCGACCCGGCCTCGAAGAAGTCGCTGAAGAAGATGGCCACCGGCCTGCCGGCTTCCCCCGGCGCCGCCGTGGGCAAGATCGTGTTCACGGCCGACGAAGCGGTGGCGCAGCACGCCAAGTACCCCGTCATCCTGGTCCGCAAAGAGACCGTGCCGGACGACATCCACGGCA
>CAYOTD010000405.1:0-5361 GCA_964406685.1 uncultured Solibacteraceae bacterium
GAGCGATGGGGAAGTGGGAAACCTGGTTTGGGTTTTCCACTTCCCCATCGCTCCTCCGCGGGAGCGGTGGGAATGTGGAAATCTCGCGTCGTTGGCGAGATTTCCAAGGAGCGGTGGAAAGGGTGGAAATCCTGCAGTTGGATTTCCGTGCTTTCCACCGCTCCGGCATTTCCACCGCTCGCCTCATGCTGCCTCTTTGCGTCTGGGCCGCATCTGACGATAATCGCCGCGCCACGGGTGGTCCGCCTTGGGCGGTGCCTGCATGCGCCGCCGCGGCGGCCTCAGCTTCGGGATCGGCTTGGCTGCACGTTCGGCGATCTCCTGGTAGTCGAGCCGCTGGCCCCGGCGCCGGATTTCCAGCCGCCCGTTTTCCCATTCACAGACCACCACCTTGCTCAGCGCCGGTGCGTAGCGGCTTTGCCGCGTCACTTGGTACAACCGGTTGTTGTGTCGCACCACCCAGTCGTTGCCCAGCACCCGCTCGGTCTCCAACCGGAACACATCGTCCAGCTCCGCTTTGCCGGGCGCCACCCGGTGGTAATCCTCCGCGCTGGCCGCTTCTTTGGCAAATCGCCGGTTGTGCTCGGGCAGATACTCCTTCTCCAAGAATGCGTTCGCCTCCTCATGCGTGCCGATCTTCTTTCGCCGCAGCTTCTTGATCAGCCGGTCCTGATGCGTGCCGTGACTGCGCTCTACCCGCCCATGGGCCTGGGGCGAATTGGCTGCAATAATCCCAATCCCCAGCCGATCGCACATCGCCCCGAACTGCGTCCGGGGCGCCGCTCCACTCACTCGCTCCCGAGCATTCGGCTCCCGTACATACACGTTCTTCCAATCCGTGTACAGCGCCAACGGTACCCCGTACTGCTCGATCCAACTGCGCAACACCCGCGCCGCTGCCCAGATCGTCTCTTGCTCTCCCAGCCGCAACACCGTCGTGCTCGTCGCATCGTCCACCAGGTTCATCAGACAGCCTCCCGGCCCACGGTTCTCCAACCACTCCGCGAAGCTGCCGTCCAATTGCACCAACTCCCCGAAGTGCGCTTTGCGCTCCCGCCGCTGCCGGTGAGGTTTCCGCTTCCGCTGCCGGCTCCACAACCCCTCCGCCAGCATCCAGCGCCGCAATGTCTCCGCCTCCACCCGTATCCCGTCTTCACTGGCCAGATGTTCGGCGGCCAACGTCGGCCCAAACCTCTTCTCCTCACTACCGGAATACTTCTGCCGAACCAACCTCAACACGTGCCGCCGGAACTCCTTCGCCTTCGCACGGTTTGATCGCTTCCCCACGTTGCCGTGTACCAGCCCCCGCGCCCCTCGTCTCCGGTACCGGCGCCAGATCCGCTTCGCCTGCCGATAACTCACCCGCAGGATCTCCGCCGCACCTTGCAACCTCAGTTCTCCACGTTTGACCCGCCCCAAGACCTCGGCGCGCGTCTGCTCGTCCTTGCTCATCCATATCCTTCCCAATCTGCGGACCTCCCATCGAGATCCTCCAGATTAGGGGACATTTCTAACGAGGCCACAAGGGGACATTATCATGGAGGCACAACACCCGGCGATGGCTCTTGTCGCGGCAGGCCTCGCGGATAGATCCTACGATAAGGGAGAGAACCGCGTGATGAACAAGCCTCGGATTCTGGTCCTATGCACGGGCAACTCGGCCCGGAGCCAGATGGCGGAAGGACTCCTGCGCCATTCCGCCGGCGGCCGCTACGACGTCTACAGCGCGGGCACCAGGCCGTCCGCAGTGCGCCCGGAAGCGGTCGCGGCGCTGCGCGAACTGGGCATCGACATCTCCCATCACCGGTCGAAGTCGGTCGACGAGTTCGCCGGGCAGGAGTTTGCCTTCGTGATCACCGTCTGCGACAACGCCAGGGAGTCCTGTCCGGTCTTCCCCGGCCGGACGCAACGAATCCACTGGAGCTTCCCGGACCCGGCCGCCGTGCAAGGTTCCGAGGAAGAGCGCACCGCCGCCTTCCGCCGCGTCAGGGATGAAATCGCCCTCCGCGTCAAGAGCTTCACCGAGGCGCCGCCGCCCCAGGAGTGACCGCGTCCTACCGCGGCTTGCCCACCGGTACGGCGCAGCAGAGTTCTTCCTCGGTGCCGGCGCGGAGGGCTTGCTTCAGCGCCTTGTGGTCCACGCCTCCCAAAACCACCGCGCCCAAGTCCAGCGCCATGGCCTGGAGCAGCAGGTTCTGCGTGGCGAAGCCGGACTCCATATCGACCCACTTGTGCGCCAGGTCGGCGGGGACCTTTGCCATCTTCCCGCCGTAGTTGGTTGTCATGACGACCAGCAGCGCGGCTCCCTGCGCCGCCGGCCCTTTGACGGCGGCCAGCACCGTCTCGCGCGCCTTGTCGCGGGTGACCACGTCCAGCGAATGATCGGCGGGCCGGTACTTGTAGATGCCGGCTTCGAGCCCCTCCACTCGCAGGGCCGCGATGTAGACGGTGAGCGGATAAGTGCGCATGGCCGATGGCGCGGTGCGGCGGCCCTCGGCGTCGGTCACGCCCTGCGCGGCCCAAAGCAGTTGGCCGGTCTGCGCGAGAGTGATCGGGGCGTCGCTGAACGAGCGCACCGAGCGCCGCTTGGCCAGCACCGATTCGAGCGAAACGCCGCTGTCCTTGCGGGGCGCCGGTAGCTTGACGGCCGCCGCGGGCTCCTGGGCCCAGACGGCGGCGAAGGATGCGAGCACGATTCCAGACAGCAGAGTCCTGAGTTTCACACCGCCATCGTATCTCAACCGCGGCAAGTCGGCGAGATACAATCAGAAGCGACGTGCTACTTCGCCGGGTTCTTCGCATCCTCAACATTCTCATTGGCTTGGTCGTGGTCGCGGCGGCGGCGGCGGTGTGGTGGTTCGCCTGGCGCCCGCTGCCCGAAACGTCGGGAACCATCACCGCTCCCCTCGCCGGCCGGGCCACCATCGGCCGCGACTCCCTCGGAGTGCCGCACATCGAGGCTTCCACCATCGAGGACGCGCTGTTCCTGCAAGGCTACGTCACCGCGCAGGACCGTCTCTGGCAGATGGATGGCACGCGGCGGCTGGCCGCGGGCGAGTTGGCCGAAGTGATCGGTCCGCAGACACTGGAATCCGATCTCGACGCCCGCCGGCTGCGCCTGCGCCGGCTGGCCGAGCAACACGCCGCCGCCATCGCCCCGCAGGACCGGCAATGGCTGGCCGCCTACGCGCGCGGGATCAACTTCTTCCTGGAGACCCACCGCGGGCGCCTGCCGGTGGAGTTCGCGCTGCTCAACTACGACCCGCGCCCCTGGACCATCGCCGACAGCGTCCTGGTCGGACTCCAGATGTACCGCACGCTTTCCCAGACCTGGCGGATGGAGAACCAGAAGGCCGCGCTGCTGGCCGCGGGCGACAAGGCCAAGGTCGACTTCCTGTTCCCGCTGCGCGACGGCGGCGAGGCGCACGCGGGGTCCAACGCCTGGGCCGTGGCGGGCGCGCGGACCGCCTCCGGCAAGCCGCTGCTGGCCGGTGATCCACACCTGGAGTTCACGCTCCCCTCGACCTGGTATGTCGTCCACCTGCGCGCTCCCGGATTGAACGCGATCGGAGCGGCGCTGCCCGGCGCGCCGGGGGTGGTCATCGGCCACAACGAGCGGATCGCGTGGTCGGTGACGAACCTCCATTTCGACGTGCAGGACCTGTACGCGGAGCAGTTCAATCCGCTCAGCGGACAGTACCTGCACCAGGGAAAGCTGGAACAGGCGCTGCTGGAGCGCGAACTGGTTCCGGTGCGCGGCGCCAGGCCGGTCGAGTTCCAGCAGTGGGTCACGCGTCACGGGCCGATCTTTTTGAACGAGGGCGGCCGGTACCTGGCGCTGCGATGGGTGGTGGCGCAGGAAGGCGGCTTCGGCTACCCGTTCGTGGATCTGAACCGCGCCGCGAGCTGGAGCGAGTTCCGGGCCGCGCTGGCGCGCTATCCGGGGCCGGCGCAGAACTTCATCTACGCCGACGTGGACGGCAACATCGGCTACCAGGCCACCGGGCGCCTCCCGATCCGCCGCGACTGGAAGGGCGACGTGCCGGTGAGCGGGATCGACGGCGCCAGCGAGTGGGACGGCTTCATTCCCTTCGAAGAACTGCCCTCGCACCTGAATCCGCCGGAGGGAATGGTAGTCACGGCCAACGAGAACCCGTTCCCGGCCGGGTACCGCTACGCGGCCACGGGGAACTTCTCCCCCACCTGGCGCTCGCGGCGCATCCGCGCCCTGCTGGGCGCGCGCAACGGATGGCGTCCCGAAGAAATGCTGGGTGTGCAGACCGACGTCTACTCCGCGTTCTCCCACCTGCTGGCGCGGCAAGCGGTGGCGGCGGTGGAAAGGCGCAAGGCGACCAATCCCGACCTAGTCGCGGCGGTCGCGGTGCTGCGCGGTTGGGACGGACGGATGGACCGGGACCAGGCGGCGCCCCTGCTGGTCACGCTCTTCTTCCAGCACTTGCGCAAGGCCGCGGCGGAAGCGGCCGCGCCGGGCAAGGGCGCGGCCTACACCTACGGCATGGCGACCTCCGCCCTGGCGAAGCTGTTCGAAGAGCGGCCTCAGGGCTGGTTCGCCGACTACGATGAGACGCTCACCCGCGCCCTCGCCGACGCCGTTGAGGAAGGCATGCGGATTCAGGGACGCGACCTGAGCCGCTGGAGCTACGGACTGTACAACCGGGCCGGCCTCGAGCATCCCATCGCCCGCGGCTTGCCGCTGGTTGGGCGCTACTTCAACGTGGGCCGCGTGCCGATGAGCGGCTCCACCACCACCGTCAAACAGACCACGGCACGCATGGGGCCTTCGATGCGGTTTGTCGCGGACCTGGGCGACTGGGACCGGTCGCTGCTGGTGTTGACCATCGGGCAGAGCGGGCAGGTCCTGTCGTCCCACTACAAGGACCAGTGGAAAACCTATGACTCGGGCGCCGGTCTTCCACTTCGCTTCCGCGACATCGGAGCCAGAGACGTCCTGACGGTGAACCCGCAACCGTGAGACCAACGCTAGTGGCACTGTCCGGGCCGCCGGCTTGCGGAAAGTCGGCCCTCGCGCGCCGGCTGGTGGCGCGGCACGATTTCACGCACCTGGAGATGGACGCCATCCGGCTGCGCCTGCTGCCGGGCTCGCATTCCACGCGCGAGAACCGCATCCTCGCCTACCGAGCCCTGCACCTGGCGGCCGAGCGGTTGCTGGAACGCGGCGTGACGGTGATCGCCGACGCCTCCTACACACACGAGGAGGACCGCGCGGCCGCCCGGTGCTCGGCGGACACCGCCGGCGCGGCCTTCGCGCTGGTCGAAGTCACGATCCCTCTGGAGGTGGCGCTGGAGCGATGCCGCGCCCGCCGCGGCCGCCACCCCGCC
>CAYOTD010000406.1:0-5343 GCA_964406685.1 uncultured Solibacteraceae bacterium
AACGGAGTAAGATACTCGTACCGCACGCCGAGATTCAGGGTAAGTGTGGGACCGACCTTCCAATCGTCGGCCACAAAGAAGCTGTAGCTTTCTTCGCGCAGGTGGCGGACGGGATGCGTGTCGGCCAGCGTCGCGTTGTTCGGCGCGGCCAACAGGAAGTCGGCGAAAGCATGCCCGGTTGAAACCGGCGACTGCACGCCGCTGAAGGCGATGACGCCGCGGCCGTAACCGGTGCTGTAAAACGGCATCTGCACATACTGCAATTGCGCGCCGAAGCGCAGCGAGTGGCGGGAAGAGACCAGACTCAGCGTGTTGTTGAACGAGTATGTCCGGCTGGCGAGGACTTGTGGAAAAACCTGGTTCTCGCCGGTGGACACTGCCGGTGCTGCCGAAGGTGAACTGCGGACCGTATTTCTGGATCTCCGGCGCGACGATGGTCACGCCTTGTATACCCAGCGCCTGGAACATGTCGCCGCCGTGGTCAGTGGGATTGATGGCGCGCGGGAAGTCGAAGAACCCGAAACGCGCCTCGTTGGTGATTCGCGGCGAGAGAATCCGTATCCAGGTACCGTTTGCATTTGTGGTCGAGTAGTCGAAGTACGACACATTCGTCCGCATGTCGTATCCTTGCGGGTTGACGCGATAGTTCCGCGCTCTCCACAGGCGCCCGTTCAGGGTGTCCTTGCCGCTCAGTTGGTGATCCATGCGAACCGTGAACTGACGGTAGTAGTTGGGCGCCACCAGAGACGTCTGGTAGTTTTGGGTGAGCCCGGCCAGATTCGCCTGAGGGTAGCTGAAGTACTTCAAGATGTTCGTGGCTACGGAGGAAATGCGGCTGGCTGGAATCGTGTTGCCTGGGAATTGGACCTGGCCGGCGACAGTGTTGCCGCTGCCCGGGTCGCGCAGCTTCAGGTTTGGGTACTCCGAGAAGTTCCCCTGAAGCATCAGAGCCGTGGGGACGGTAACCCGGCGCGCGTCGCCTTGCCGAAGCTGAAGATCGTCGTAGTTGAAGAAGAAGAAGGTCCGGTCCTTAAGAATGGGGCCGCCTAGCGAGCCGCCGTACTGGTTACGCACGGTGCGCGGGATCTTGTTGGTAGCGTTGAAGGCATTGCGCGCCTCGGCGAAGTTGCCGCGGTAGTACTCGAATAACGAGCCGTGAAACCGGTTCGTCCCCGCTCTTGTCGACAGGTGTACTTCCGAGGTACCCAAGCCGGTGTCCGAACCCATGGTGGAGGTCTTGACGCTGAGTTCCTCGAGCGATTCGACCGAGGGACCGCCCACATCCCATGCCGGCGCGATGGAGCGCACGCGCTCGGTCACCGTTACTCCATCCATGACGAAGTTCACCGTCAAACGTTGCCCTCCGTTAATGACGCTGGAATTGACCGGGCTCGCTCCCAGGGTCATGGCCTGGAAATCCACGAACTGGCGCGTGCTGGGCAACTCGGTCAGCCGCTTGGAATTGAACGAGTCGAACAGCGTGGGCTGGTCGGTTTCGACAAGCTGCATACCGCCGCCGCTGACGGTGACCGAACCCGCCAGATCGCCGATCTCCAACGGCAGATCGACACGCACGGTCTGCCCGGTGGCCAAGCCGATGTTGGTCCTGGTCAGTCTCTTGAAGCCCGGCGCTTCGGTGCGAACCCGATAACTGCCAACCGGCAGGAAGGGGGCGGTGTATTCGCCGGCATCGGTGGCGGTGATTTCGCGCGAGACCTCGGTCAGTTCGCTGGTGATGATCACCTTGGCTCCGGCCACCACCGCTCCGGAGGAATCCGTCACCCGGCCCAGGATCGTGCCCTGGGGGCTCTGCGCGTGGACGCAGGCGCCGGCAACCAGCCACAGGATGAGCGCGAACCGCGAGAGGTTGTCAGATAGGGGTTGCTTGTGATGCATATGCCTCCTTTCGGATCTTCCGGTCGCAAGCCCAAGTCATGGACATCCTGGTCTGGAACTCGGCCGGTCCTTGTCACCATATGCTGGCATCGGCGGCGAGAGTTGAAAAAGAGGCAATTTGCTCCCTCGGGGACGCTCCGGATCGCTCCGGATGGCTCCGGTTCGCTCCCTCGGGAGCCTAACTACAACTGCCAGAGCAGGTTACCGGTATTTCTGCAAGGAGAGCACATCCATGGCCACGGATTGGAATCCGACCGGGGTACGGATGGCATCGTCGCGCAGAGCGCTTCTGCCCGCCCGCGGACCCACCATCAGATTGCCGCCGAACTCCCCGGCGGAGACGCGCAACGGGAGCGGTTCGAGGTTGTCGAAGCCGGGGCCGGCCTGCGCGGTGATCACCCCTCGCGTGCATTGGAGACGCATGGTCAGCGCCGGGCTGCCCGGGAAGTCGGGCTTCTGGAAAAGGGAGACCGGGTGCATGAGGCCGACAATGGCCCCCCCCTGATAATCGTTGCGGACCACGACCATGTACCTCTTGTCACCTCTAACCACCAGGCCGCCGTAGGTCCCGGCCCACGACAAGCTGTCCACCACGGCCGTCAGCGACCATTCGCAGGAAGGCATGGCGTGCAGCAGATCCCAACTGCACCGCTTGGCGCCCTCGGAAAACGACAACTCCAGGGCCGTGGGCTTCGATACGTACGTTGTGCCGCTGCCGCAGGTGCTCTTCTCCTGCCAGCCGTCCAATTCCGGCAGCGGCACGGGGGCCTCGCCCCAGGTCGCAACGGGAGGACCGACGCCGAGGTGATCGAAGACGGCCGTGGATGCCACCTGTCCGTCGAAATCCGCGAATCCGTAGATTGCCATGCGCGCGTTCCGCTCGGGCAAATCGAGAGAGATGGTTCTGCCCGTGCGCACCCAGGCGCGCCCGTCGATGCTGGTGTATGCGGTGAACTCCCGACGATTCCGGCGGATGGCCAGCCATACAGGGTCGCCGGTCTGTCCGGACGGGTCGAATGTGAAGGCCGTCGAGTAGTTCCGATTGCTCCTGCCGTCCTTTTCCGCGGAGAACTCGAAGAAGGTTCGCCGCACGAGAATACGCCCGAAGCGAACGTAGTTGTTCACGTCGGAGTAAATCATGATGCCCGCCTGGTCGACTTCGTTGCGAGGCGAGAATCTCATGCGGGCCACAATCACACCGGTGGCACCGACTTGAGGACCCAGCAGAAGCGATTCAGGAGGAGCATCCGTGCGGGTGAATCCGATATCGCCCTTTCGAACCGTAATGACGAATTGCCTGGCCACTGGTTCCGGTTCGCTCCGCCAACGCCATCCACGCGCCGCCACGGCCACCGCCGCCGCAATCAACAGGACAACGGCCGCACCGGCCGACAGCCAGACGGCAATCCGGCGCCGGCGCGAAGCGGATACACCCGAGCCGTTGGCCTCCGCATTCTCGCGCAGTTTGAAACGCGGCACGTAGGAACGCGCGAGCAGGCAAATCGCCACCGGATCTCGTGCGCCGCGGTTCGAGTAGTACTGCTCCAACCGCTGCCGGACCATCGTAGCGATCTTCCGCACGGAGGAGTCTTCCACCGGGCTGAAGTCCTCGCCCCGTCCCAGAGCCTTGCGGGCGATCTCGGACTGGTCGATTTCCGTGCGGCCTTCCAATGCCGCCGCGCAAACGAATCGCAGGAAAGCGCTCAGGCGCTGGCTGCCGGCAAATTCTGGGCTCTCCAGTATCTGCTCGATCTGTTGCTGGATCAGCCCGGCGGGAAGGCCGTCGTGCTTCTTCGCCATGGCGGATGAATACACTATCATAGCCAACCGGCATGGTGCCGCCTGCTGCGTGAGGGCTGTCCCGTGTGGCGTCTCAGCCAGTACTCTGCCGTAGCGGGCCTTCTCGGGAATGAGGTCGGCGGTGGTTCCCACTACAGCCCGTAGGCCGATTTCAGGGCCTGGGCGGCGGTCCTGATGAGTCCCCCGCCGGGGCCCCTCCACGAGTTCCTGTCGTAGTAGTAATACCAGGGGACTCCGGGGAAGTAGTGCCGCAGCAGGGGCGCGCACATCATGGCGCAGGGAATCCGCTCCGTGAAGATCTGGAGCACCTGGAGATCGGGGTGGGTGCGAAACCACTCGGCGGCCCTGCCCTCCGAGTGAAATCCGACCTCGGCATCGGGGGTATCGGCGGGACCGAACTGGCTCAGCAGCTCCGCGATGGTGGTGTTTGGGTTCACAAGGATCCCCTCGACGCCCCGCTTGTCCCGATACAGCCAGGCGGTGACGTTGATGGCGCCCAGGTACTTGGCGCTGGTCAAGGGGGGAGAGTTCCTCAGCCGAAAGGCCAGGGCCTCTCGCGGCAGCCGCGGATCACAAAGAGGACTGTCAACGGGCCGCGAAGACGGGACTCTGGGCATAAGGCACCCCTCCCTGTTGCCGCCGGGATTCGCGGAGTAGATTCGGGACAAGGTCCCCAGCGGCTATTCCCAATCTCTACCACACCGCTCTCGATGTCTGCCACGCGCTGTTCGCCCAGCGACTCGACGACCCGGTCCACGACACCGGGGTTCGCGGCGATGCCACGGATCTGCTCAATGACCGCCTGTTCGATCGCGGGCGCCGATACCGAGCGCGTCGGGCACTGGTTGTAGCCCTTCTGGTGTGCGTTCACGCAGACGTAGTAGCGGTAGAGCTTGTTCGGCGTCTTCTGCGTGTAGGTGTGGACCATGCCCGCGTCGCAACTCGCGCAGCGCAGGATGCCCTTCAGCACCGCGCCGTACTTGTTGCGAACCTGACGCCCGCCGGTGCGCCCGTTGAAGTGGAGCCGGTCCTGCACCCGCTGCCAGACCTCGGGATCAAGGATCGCATCGTGCTCGCCTTCGTATACCTCGCCGCCAAACTCGACCTTGCCGACGTAGACCCGGTTCGTCAGCAAGTTGTACAGGCGGTTCTTGGTGAATGGGCCGCCGCCGGCCAGCCGCCCTTTCCGCGTGGTCCATTGCTTCATCCGCCAGCCGCGCCGGTTCAGCTCCTGCACCACCGGGATCAGAGAGCCGTGCTCCAGGTAGAGATCGAAGATTGCCCGCACGCGCGCCGCTTCGTCTTCGTTCACCACCAGCGCGCCGCCGCGATCGCTGATGTCATAGCCGAGCATCGGAATGCCGCCGATCCAGCGGCCTTTGCGCCGCGCCGCTGACATCTTGTCCTTGGTGCGCTCGGCGATCATCTCGCGCTCGAACTGCGCGAAGGACAGCAGGATATTGAGCGTCAGCCGGCCCAGCGAACTGGTCGTATTGAATTGCTGAGTGACCGAGACGAAGCTGACGCCGTGCTTGTCGAGCACCTCCATGATGCGCGCGAAGTCGAGCAGCGAGCGGGTCAGCCGGTCCACTTTGTAGACCATCACGCAATCGACCAGCCCGTCGCGGACATCCTGAAGCAGCTTCT
>CAYOTD010000407.1:0-2304 GCA_964406685.1 uncultured Solibacteraceae bacterium
GAAAACGTCCACGTCGACACCCTGGGCAAAGTGAAACTGATGGATTTCGGCATCGCCAAGAGCGAAGGCCTGCAACTGACCCGCGCCGGCTTCACCCTCGGTACGCCCTACTACATGGCCCCCGAGCAGGTCCTGGGCCAGCAGGTGACCAACCTGGTCGACGTCTACGCCTTCGGCGTCCTGCTGTTCGAGTTCCTCTCCGGCGTCAAGCCCATCACCGGCGACACCGTCGAGCGCATTTTCAACCAGATTCTGTACGAACCCCTCGACCTGGAGCCTCTGCGCCGCGCCGGTGTCCCCCAGCGGATCTTCGAACTGGTGGCCCGCTGCACGGTGAAAGACCCGGCGCAGAGGACGCAGGGCTTCGGCATTGTGGCCCAGGAGATCGAGATGGCCCTGGCCGGGTCGCTGGAACCCATGCAGGCGGTCACCACGCCCATGCCCCAGGCGGCCACGACTTCGCCGCCGGGCATGCGCGCCGTCGCGCCGCCTCCCCCCCGGCCCCCGGCGCCGGCCGGCGATCTGCCCGCGTTCCTCAACCTGCTGCCGCCCCAGTTCCGCACCCAGCAGTGGCTCATGATCTTCGCCGCCGCCGCCGTCCTGGTAGGCCTCGGCCTGCTCTACGTAGTAGTCTCCGTAGTCGCCAAGCTGGTATAGTACGGCGGGTCCCCGGACCCGCGCGGGACGCCCGCGTCCCGCCCCCTCACAGCCGCACAAGCGAATCGATCCGCACCGGCTGCTTGCGATCCGCGCTCTGCACCGCCGCCACCCCGGTGAGCAGGCTCATCGCCCCCGCCCGCGATCCCGCCCTCTGCTTGAACGGGTCCGGCCGCTCGGGGTGGAGCAGCAGTTCCTTCAATGCCGGGTCGCCCCCGAAGTGGCCGCCCCTGCCGTGCTCGACCGGGATGACCTCGGACTGCCCGAAGTTGCGCGACAGGCGGATTTCGTCGACTTTCGGGACCTGCCACGCCTGGCGCTCGTACTGGCGCAGCTCGAGCCGTCCCTTCGCGCCGTTGAAGGCCAGGTGGTAGCCCTCGATCGGCATGAAGGTGTGAACCGAGTAGCTCATCACCGCGTTGGTGCTGTAGCGCACCACGGCCGTCATCGTGTCGAAGATGTCGATGTTGGGCCGGAACAGGCAGTTGTCGCGGATGTAGCCGTCCTCGGATTCGCAGTCCACGTAGACCGCCTTCATCTGCGGGATCCGGAGGATGTCCCAGTAATAGCGGCACTGCGCCTGGTGCGGACACCCCCGGCACTTGCCCGACCGGACCTTGCCCTTGCGGCCGTAGTGGAGCAGGTCCGCCATGGCGTATACCTCCACCGGGTCGGCGTCCAGATACCAGTTCACCAGGTCGAAGTGATGGGTGCACTTGTGGAGGAAAAGGGTATTGGACCACTGCCTCTCGCCGTGCCAGCGGCGGAAGTAATCGGCGCCGTGGCGGACGTCGAGATACCAGTGGAAGTCCACCGACGCGACCTCGCCGATGGCGCCCTCCATCAGCAGTTGCTTCAGCTTGGCCGCGGTGGGGGAGTACCGGTAATTGAAGCCGACGGTCAGCTTGCCCTTGGCCTTCTTCTCGGCGTCGAGGATCTTCTGGCACTTCTCCGCCGTGTTGGTCATGGGCTTTTCGGTGAGCACGTCGCAGCCAAACTCCAGTCCGCGGATGATCTGCTCGTGGTGGACCGCGTCGCGCGTGGTCACGATGAGCAAATCGGGCTTGGTGCGGCTGAGCATCGCGTTGAGATCGGTGAACGTGGGGGCTTCCACCCCGATCATCTTGCGGGCAACCTCAACCCGTTTGGAGTTGATGTCGCAAAGGCCCACCATCTCGACCAGATCGCTGTAGCCCTTGACCAGTTCGCGGCCCCACGTGCCGATGCCGCGGACTCCGGTGCCCACAACGGCGACGCGCTTTTTGGCCGGGGCGGCGGCTGCGCCCGCCGCAAGAGTGGCAAGAAATTCCGGACGGGTCATCTTTCTTCGGCTCCGGAACTCAGTGTACGCCGGAACCGCCGTCCCCGTCGACATCCTCACCCCGCTCCCCTCCGCTCCTTCAGCCACGCCGCCGCCCGGTCATCGTCAGACTGGCGTATCCGCGAGGTATGATCGGTCATAGATGACCCGCACGACCAGCAGAGCGGCGGCCATCGAGGAGATGGCCCAGCGCATCGCGGAGCGTTTCTCGCCCGAGAAGATCATCCTGTTCGGGTCGCAAGCCCGCGGCGAGGGACGCGACGACAGCGATGTCGACCTCTTGGTGCTCTTCTCCGAAGTCGAAGATCCTCGCCGGCGCGCCGCGG
>CAYOTD010000407.1:2318-3670 GCA_964406685.1 uncultured Solibacteraceae bacterium
AGCGCTACAAGAACGTCGTCAACACCGTGTACTGGCCCGCCGCCCGCGAGGGCCAGGTGCTCTATGAACGTGCCGCCTGAGATAGTCGAGTCGGTCCGCCAGTGGGTCCGCAAGGCGGAGAACGACCTTGAAGCGGCCCGCCGGATCATGGCCGTGGACGAGGGCTGCCCGTATGATACGGCCTGCTTCCACTGCCAATAGGCCATCGAGAAGTACTTGAAGGCGCTCCTGACATTGCGTGGCATTCCGGCGCCGCGTACACACGATGTCCAGATGCTCGCGGAGCTTCTGCCCGCAAACGACAGGTCCGGAATGCCGCCCGGCGAGTTGACCGCAGTCAATCCCTTTGCCGTCGAGGTCCGTTACGGCGGTGACTGGGATGAACCTCGCCGTGAGGAAGCGCTTCACGCGGGCGGCTTAGCCGAGCGGGTCCGGCTCGCGGTGAGATCCAATCTTCCCCGCGAGTGCCTGGTGTGAGGCAAAGACGCAGCGAAAACCGGCGCTCCACTCTCGCTTCTGCTCCTTCAGCCTCCCTCGCTAGGGCATCTATGTGCTTGGCTTACCTGCGGCAAGCCGTCGTTGGCTTTCAGTCGTGATGTGTGACTGAAGGCGCTCACGGGCGGCCACAGGGAACGGGTGGTCCCATTCTTGTTCGTAGCCGTCCAGCCCCCACTGATCCAACGTCTTCTGAAGTTGGCGATCCAATTGGAGGGCGAAATAAAGAACGTCAGATTTGCCCACGAAAGCCACTCTGTCCAGTTCCAACCGCCATTCGAACCTATCCGGGGCCACACGCACTTCGTCGAACCATTGAACTTCCACAGTGAGCCATTCCTGCTGACGCCTGAACTTCCACTTGACTAGGCCGGGTTCCAATTGCCAGGCCCATTCCGCCGAATCGGAAGTGAAGAGGCTTTGAACGGCCGCGACAAGATAACCCAACGCATCGCAGATGTAGGACGCAGGTATGGAGACGCAAGTCTGCCCATCGCTGACGGTCGCTTCCGCCCAACCCGCTCCCTCAAGACGATACGTGAACTGGATCACCGAAACTCCGAGTGTACTGGATGTTGTGAGCGGGGTGAGCCAGGCAAATCAACGCCCTCGTCAGGCCCACGCAGTAGGGCGGACCCCCAGGTCCGCGGCCGGTCCCCGGACCGGCCTTGACATCCTCACCGCGCTCCCCGCTGCTCCTTCAGCCACGCCGCCGCCTCCCGGTGCGCCAGCCAGGCGCGCCGCAGGTCCTTAGCATACGCGGCGGCCTCGCTGGGCTCGCCCGGCGAGTACCGGTCGGGACCGATCCGCGGGGGCAGCTTCCCGCCCGTCAGATAGGCCTCCACGAAGCGGTTCAT
>CAYOTD010000407.1:3680-5341 GCA_964406685.1 uncultured Solibacteraceae bacterium
CCCCGGCCCCATCGCCCGCCAGGTGGCGCTCCAGCACGCGGCACCAATAGAACACGGCGCTGTAATCGTCCGGATACGCGTCGAGCAGCTTGCGCGCCTTCTCCAGCGCCCCCGCCTCCAGGTAGCGCGGCAGCAGGTCGTAGCGGACCCCCTGGTTGTCGCTCGCGTTGAGCTCGATCATCGCCTCCAGATGCGCCGCGCCTTCCTCTTCCTTCCCCAGCCGGAGCAGTTCGTACGCCAGGTCGTGCCGGGCGCGCATGTAGGGACGCGTTTCCAGGATTCCCCAGAAGTGTCCGCGGTTCTCCGCGAAGAACCCGTCGCCCAGCAGGCGCGCGCCGGTTCTGACCACATCTTCCAACTTGGTGACGTGTTCCTCCCGCGACCTCGACGTGACCAGGGCCAGCATGCGCAGGGCGTCGACGCATTCCGGATCGTGCGCGATTGCGCGCCGCGCGAGGCTCTCGATCTCTTTGAAATCGCTCGCCTCCATCGCCTGGTACGCCAGGTCCCGCGCGATCTCCTTCTCGTCGCGCGGAAGATCGCGCACCCGCCGGAGGTCGCCGCTCTTCTGCGCCTTCTCCAGGAACTTGTTCAGCTCCTCGGCCGACTTGAACTCCCGGCCGGCGATCAGCTTGTGAAGATCGTGCAATCCCTGCTCGGCGGCGAACCGGCGCGGCGGAGCGGCCGGCGGAGGCGGCGCGACGCTCTCCTCGTCCTCCGGGCCGAACAGCACCTTCGGCTGGCTGCGCCGTTCGTGCTTCTCCTGGCGGATTCGTTCCTTCCGCGCCTTTTCCTTCTGCGCCTTCTTCTTCTGACTGCTCATTTTGTCGTATTCTGGCACATTGCCGCGCCCCGTCGTACCTGCCAGAATGGAAGTCCGGAGGCCCCCCATCGTCAGGATCTGTGTGCTGGCCTCGTCCAGCGCGGGCAATTCGACTTTCCTGGGGACCGCGTCCACGCGCATCCTCATCGACAACGGCCTGAGCCTGCGCGAGCTCACCGCGCGGCTGCACGAGATCGGCGAATCTCCCGACCGCCTCGACGCCATCCTCGTCACCCACGAGCACAGCGATCACGTCTCCGGCCTGCCGGTCCTGCTCAAGCGCCACCGCATCCCGGTCTTCCTCACCCGGCTGACCGCGCCCACCATCGACTGGAACGGCGCCGAGCCGCTCATCGAGACCTTCCAGGCCGGCGCCGGCTTCTGCATCGGCGACTTCTCGGTCGCCAGCTTCACCATTCCGCACGACGCCGCCGATCCGGTGGGCTTCACCTTCTGCGTCGAGGGCCGCAAGATCGGCCAGGTGACCGATCTCGGCTACGTCCCCGACTCGATCCGCGTCCACCTGGAGGGCGCCGAGTTTCTGATCCTGGAATCGAACCACGATCTCGAAATGCTCAAGGTCGGCCCCTACCCCTGGGCCGTCAAGCAGCGGGTGATGGGGCGGCGTGGCCACCTGTCCAACGACGTGGCCGGCGAATTCATCGCCGGCAGTCTGGACGGCGCCACCCGCACCCTCGTCCTGGCCCACCTGAGCGAACACAACAACCATCCCGAGCTGGCGCGCCTGGTCGCGGATCAGGCGCTCAAGCGCCGCGCCCTCGATGCCCGGCTGATCGTCGCCGAGCCGCGCCGCCAGACCGAACTCTTCGAATTCTAG
>CAYOTD010000408.1:0-963 GCA_964406685.1 uncultured Solibacteraceae bacterium
CTCGCCGGGGGCCCCTAGCGGCTGCGCCCCACCGCGCCGGGCGGCGAAGACTCTAGGCCGGACGTACTGCACGTTCCGGTTGACGGGTACCCTTGAACAGTCCCCGTACTCAGTCCGAGACTGGGCTTAGGAGTGCGTTGATGGAGCGTTCCGAACTCGATCAGTGGAAGGCCAAGGAAGTGGCCCGCCTTCTCGCACTGGTCGAGACCGAACGACGTTACTACCAGGACGTGATAGCGACCCTGCCGGTCGGGCTACTGGTGGTGTCGGCGGATTTCCGGGTGATCTCGGCCAACCGCGCCTTCCGGCGCACCTTCAAGCTGCGCACCGAGGATGTGCTCCACCGCGATCTGCGCGAAGTCCTGCCGCTTCCCCAGCTTCAAGAGCACATCGCGGAGGTCATCGCTTCCGGCAGCACCCGCCTGCATATCCTCTATGAGCCTGGGACCACACCGGGCGGCCAGTACCTGCGGATCTCCATTTCGAGCTTGCGCAATTGGGAAGAGGAGGCCGAGCGCGAGGCGGTCCTGCTGGTGGAGGATCTCACGGGTATCCGCACGGCGATGCTGCCCGTGGCCGCCGCGCCGCGGCTGCCGGAACCGGCTTCCGCCATGCACTGGGAGGCGGACGCGGGGACCCTGACGCCGCACCCCCGGAGCGAGGATCTTCAGGCGCTGCTGGGCCACGCTCCCGAGAACTGGTGGAAGGCGGTGGCCCCCGACGACGTGGAATGGGTCCAGGACTTCTTCCGCCGCGCGTTCGCGCAGAGAGAGGCCTGCCAGTGCGAACACCGCATGGTGAACGCGACCGGGGGTCTGGTCTGGGTGCGGAGCGTGGTCTGCCCGCGGATGGAGGCGAGCGGCGCCGTCACCGGGCTGACGGGGTTGACTCTCGACATCGGCCAAGTCCGGGCGCGCGAGCGGGAACTGCTGGACACGCACGTTCTGGACGCGATGGCGCGCT
>CAYOTD010000408.1:973-5318 GCA_964406685.1 uncultured Solibacteraceae bacterium
CCGGACGGCTGACCCACGACTTCAACAACCTGCTCATGATCATCACCGGCTACGGGCAGGAGATCCTCGACAGTCTGCCGCCGCGCGATGCCCGCCGCGCCGACCTGGAGGAGATCCTGCGCGGCTCGCAGAAGGTCTCGGGGATGATCCGCGAGCTGATGACGCTGTCGCGGCCGCCGATCGCGCAGCCCCGCCGGCTGGACCTTAGCGAAGCATTGGCCGGGATGGAGAGCCAACTGCGCGAGGCGGTGGGGGGAAGGGCCGAGGTTCGCCTCTCGGTCGATCCGGGGACGGGGTTGGTCGATATCGATCCGGCGCACCTGGAGAGCATGGTCGTCTCGCTGGTGCGGCAGGCTTCGCAGATGGCGGGTCCGGGAGTTCCCGTCGTCCTTGAGACCGGCAGCGTCGAGATTGGCTCCCGTTACGCCCGTCCCGACGCGCCGCTGCGGCAGTGCGTGCGGCTGGCGGCGCGGGCGGCGGGCCTGAAGCTCGACGCGGAAACGCGCGCGCGTCTGTTTGAGCCGCTTCTGGCGGTGAAGGAACCGGAACTGGCGCCCGGCCTGTTCCCCATCTGCGGCATTGTTCGCCAGGCCGGCGGCGAGCTTCACGTCGACGAGGAGCCGGACGGCGACACGGTGCTGGCCCTGTATCTTCCGTGGGCCGCTCCGCCTCGCATGCCCGTCGCGCTGCCGGAGGGTTTGGTGGAGACGGCCGCGCCGCCGCCCGCCGAACCTCGGGTCCAAGCGGCGGCCATCGAGCCGGAGCCACTCCCCGCGGAGACGGTGCTGGTGGTCGAGGACGACCCGGGCATCCGCGCGCTGATGCGCAAGATCCTCACGCGCCAGAGCTTCGCGGTCCTCGAGGCGGCCGGGGGAGAGGAAGCGCTGCGGCTAGCCGAGAGCCACGCCGGACCGATCCGCCTGCTGATCACCGACCTGCTGATGCCCCACATGAGCGGCCGGGAGGTTTCCGAGCGCCTCCGGGCCGTCCGCCCCGACGTCAAGGTGATCTTCGTGTCGGGCTACACCGACGACCCGATGATCCAGTCGGGCGAGTTGCCCGAAGGGACCGCGTTCCTTCAGAAACCGTTTACCCTTGGCGCGCTGCTCGACAAGGTGCACGCCATCCTTGGCAGCAGCGTCGCGGCGGGGTGAAGTGGGATTCACTCGCGGATGCTCGAGCGCGGCGCTTCTGCCGGCCGCCGTCGAGCGGGAAGGTCAGTTCAATCGTCGTGATGACCGGCATCCGTACGCCGTTCCAGAAAGTCGGCCGGTAACGCCACTGCTTGACAGCATCAATGGCCGCGTCAACAAGGAGTGGGTGGCCGCTGACGAGTTTCAAGCGGTCAACCACACCGTTTTCGTCAATCAAAGCGGCTAGCTTGACTGTGCCCTGGATGCGGGCTTGTTTGGCAAGCTTGGGGTAAACCGGGCGCACCCGATGGCTGAGCCGCTGGGACTGGACTTCGGGCGGCACGAAGATGGGCTCAACCGGCGATGCGGGGAGGGCGGCCAGGATGGACAAGGCCGCAAGGCCAATCATCCTTCTCACCATGGTGGGTTGGACACCGGAAGGCGGGGAAAGTTCCTTCTTCGTTCGGTGCAGATCGCTGCGGGCTGTCAGCCCAGGTGGGTCATCCACTCGAGGAAGCGGAGGGCGCAGCGGTCCAGGTTCTCTACCGTGCCGCCGCCCTGGAGTGGGGAGCACATTTCGTAGGCCACGGCGCCGTGGTAGCCGCCTTCGGCTAGCGCGGTCAGGAAGCCGCGGTAGTCGATGAATCCCTCGCCCATCGGGACCGCCTGCGTGCGGGGCGCCAGACGCTCGTAGTTGACTATGGCCGGCTGGTAGCGGTAGCGCGGGCGAAGCTGGTAGTCCGCTACCGTGGTGTGACAGGTCAGCGGGGCCAGGCGGTGCGCCGCCTCTACGATGTCGTCGCCGTGCAGCGCCGGGGCCCAGGCGTCAAAGGCGGCGCGGCAGTTCGGCTCGCCCACCGCCTCGACCAGGTCCGCCATGCTTTCGAAGCCGGCGGCGAAGTCGTGGTGGTTCTGCACGCCGATGGTTACGCCGAAGGCGGCGGCACGTTGTGCACACTCGCGCACACAGTCCACCACCATCGGCCACATCGCGCCGGGTCCCATGGCCGGATGCTCGTAGGCCGTGAAGATGCGCACGACTCCCGCGCCGAGGGCCTGCGCGCGCCGGGCCAGGGCGGTGATGTGCTCGATCTGGAATTCGCGGTGGGGCACGTCGGGGTGGTCGAGATCGGCCGAGAAGTTGTTGTAGCCGGCCAGGACGTGGCAACGCAGACCCTTGCTGTCGAGCGTCTCGCGCAGCCGCGCGCAGTCGTCCACTGTGAAGTCCAGCACGGAGAGGTGCGGCCGCTTGGCCATCAGCATGACGCCCTTGAAGCCGAGGGCGGCAGCCTTGTCCACGAAGCCGTCCAGGCTCAGGCGGGCCTGGCCGGGCCAGACGCCCGCGTAGCTGACCGAATGCAGAATGGGGGTGAAGCGCACGGAGACTCCTTTGCCGACGGGTATACTCGACATATGATAAGACAACTTCGCACCGGGCCGATCCTGCTGGCGCTGTGCGCGCTGGCGGCGGCCGCCGGCAAGCCCGACTTCTCCGGCCACTGGAAGATGAACGTGGAGCGGAGCGAGTTCGGCCCGCTGCCCAAGCCCGACAAGGTCATCCGCAAGATTGAGCACCGCGAGCCGAAGCTGCGCATGGTCTCCACGCAGAGCGGGTCCCGGGGCGAAGTGACCGGCGAGTACAACTTCGTCATCGACGGCACCGAACAGGTGAACAAAGTGGGCAACGTCGAGTTCCGCATCCGGCCCCGATGGGAGGGATCTGTTCTCTACATCGAGACGCGGCGGCCGGTGGAGGGCGGCGAACTGGTACTGCGGGATCGCTGGAGTCTTTCGACCGACGGCCGCACACTTACCGTGCGGACCAACGTCTCCTCACCCGGGGGCGGAGTCGATATGACCGCGTTGTTTGACAAGCAGTGAGAGTCAGCGTCCGGCCGGCGCGGCGCCGTACAGCCGCCGGTATAATTCGGCGTTACGCAGCACGATCTGAATGTAGTTGCGGGTCTCGGTGATGGGAATGGTTTCGATGAACTCGGCCGGCTCGCGAAACTCGCCCCAGCTCAGCCAGCGATCGGCGCGCGAGGGCCCGGCGTTGTAGGCGGCGAGAGTGGGTTCCAGTTTCCCGCCGAAGCGGGCCGTGAGGCGGTTGAACTCGTAGGCGCCCAGGTTCAGGTTGACCTCCGGGCGGAACAGCATGGAGACGCTGAACCTCCGGTAGCCGAGCTTGCGCGCCAACTGCCGGCCGGTGGACGGCATGATCTGCGACAGCCCGCGCGCCCGGGAGCGGGATACCGCGCGCGGGTCGAACTCGGATTCCTGGCGAATGAGCGCCGCGAACAGGTAGGGATCGACGCCGTGCCGGCGGCAGTGCTTCTCCAACTCGGCGCGGAACGGAATCGGGAAAGCGAGCTTCCAGAACTCGAGGGGCGCGGTCTCCAGCGGCATGAAAAGATAGCCGTTGACCAGCGACTTGATCTGGCGAATGGCTTGGGAGTGTTCGCCGCGGCGGGCGAAAATCCGCGCCAGTTCGAGAGCGGCTACGTGCGGCTGGACGCCCCCGCGCCCGGCAAAGCGCAACTCGGCCACGGCCCAATCGTCGAGGGCCGCCGAGGCCAACAGGCGGGCGCGCGCCAGGCGCAGCTGCACGGCCGGCGTGGGTGTGAAATCCGGCGGCGTCTGGCGAGGAGGGAAAGCCACACGGCTGAGAAATTCCTTGACCTCCGGCGCCGCCGCCACGCGGGCGAGGGCCGGCGAGGCGGCCTTGCCGCGCGCCGCGATGCCGTAGTAGGAATTGGGAAACCGCGCCGCCGTTTCGGTGTACCAGGCGCGTGCCGGGCCCCGGTGGCCCGCGGTCTCGGCCAACCGTCCCAGGAAATAGAGAGCCGCGCTGGCCTTCTCCGATCCGGGGAAGCGCGACAGGTGCTCGCGGAGCAGCTTGACCGCCGCGCCGCCGCGCCGCAGGTACTCGTTCCAGACCAGTTTCCAGTGGCAGTAGGAAGCCTGCGGATGGTTGGGGAACGACTCGGCGCAGGCGCGGTACAGAGGGAGGAACGATTCCGGGCGGTTTTCGAGAAGATGATAATTGGCCTCGGCCACCAGGGCCTGCAACCGCCAAGGCGAGGCAGGGAAACGCCGCGCCAACTCGGCCTGGTGTTCAGCGATGGCCTGCTCGTTTTCCAGCCGCCGCGCGCACGCCACCAGGTAGTAGAGCCGCTCGGCGCCGGCTTCGGCCTCGGAGAGTTCGAGCGAGC
>CAYOTD010000409.1:0-5292 GCA_964406685.1 uncultured Solibacteraceae bacterium
GGCATTCCTCGGACCGCTCCACGACGCGCAGAGTCCGGCCCGTGATCTTGGCGACGTCGGAGACCAGGTCCGCCACTGCCAGCCGCACGGGTTCGGTCTCGCGGGCGGCCAGCCAGAGACGCGCTTCACCGCGGGGGCCGGCGAGGCCGAACCGGCCCCAGGCGGGCGTCAACAGGAGAAGTGCAAGAGCGAAGCGCATCCGGCTACCACAGTAACTTCAAGCCGAACTGCAATTGCCGCGCGAAGGTGTTTGTACTGGTCACGACACCGAAGGTCGACGAACCGTAGCCGGTCGCCGGTGAGGAGTATTCCGGCCGGTTGAAGGTGTTGAAGCTCTCTACGCGGAACTGGAGCTTCCACGTCTCGGTCAGGTTCGTCGATTTGTAGATCGAGAAGTCGATGTTGTTCTTGCCCGCGCTGCGCACGTCGGGCAGGCGCGAGGTCCCGGTCTGCTCCAGCGTCAGAGTCTGGCGGAAGGCCGACGTGTCCAGCCATTTGTCCACGGCCGGGTTGTCGAGTTTCGCGCTCCGTCCCAGGCTCTGGGCGCCGCCGACAGTCAGCGGAACGCCGCCCTGGGCGATGTAGATGACGTTCATCTGCCAACCCTCCACCAGCCGCCGCGCGAAGCTGCCGGCGGAAGACCACAGCGCCCTTCCCTGCCCGAACGGCAATTCGTAGGTTCCGCTGATGGTGAAGCGGTGGCCGTAGTCGAACTCGCCCAACTCCTTCACGGGATCGGCATCCTGGTCGTTGAGGAATCGCACGCGCTCGAGCTGCTTCATCCAGGTGTAGGCGCCGATGAAGCTGACGCCGGAGGAGAAGCGTTTCGACACCTTGCCCTGGAGGGAATCGTAGCGGATCGATCCCAGGGGCGTGGCACCCGCCACCACGGAAGTGAATTGCGGGTAGGGGCGGGTGAGCTGGCCCCGGCTGGTGGTGGCGCCGGTCAGCGAGCCGCCGGTGATGAGCCCGCCGCGGAAGGGGTTCGGCACGCTGTCGTTGAGGATGTTGCGGCCGGTGGAGCGGAAGGTCTGCTCGGCCTGGTCACGCACCGCCGAGGGAATGGCGTTCCACTGCCGGTCCACGGCCAGCTTGGTCGTCCAGGAACCGGCATAGGCCGCTTCAGCCAGCGTCTGCCAGCCCAATTCGCGCTGGATGCCGAACTGGTACTGCCGCGCCATCGGCTGGCGGCGTCCGGTGTTGGTGAAGCTGACGCCCTGGCCGGTGTAGGTCATCAGTCCTTCCGTGGCGCCGGTCGGCGCGCGCAGTCCGGTTGGATACGGGTCGCTCAACCGGTTGACGGGCGTGAGGCCGCCGTCGATGGTGCCGACGAAGGTGGAGGTAGCGCTGAAGCCATTGCGCGACTCGCCCGACAGGGTTCCGGCGCCGTAGAAGATGCCGAAGCCGCCGCGCAAGACCGTCTTCGACGTCAGTTGATAGGCGGCGCCGACGCGCGGCGCCCAGTTGGTCCGCTGGATCTCGCTCAGGGCGCGGGGCTGGCCGCTCACACCCGCGAAGAGCAGCCCGCCTTTGACCTGGAACTGCGAGGCGGACACTTCCGCGATGGGGGATTGCGCGTAGTTGGCCTTGGCAGCGGCGGCGATGGGGGAATCGCTGGTGGTGTCGAAGCCGCGGTTCAAACGGTCGTAGCGCTCGGTGTATCCACCCTCGACTTCGTAGCGGAGCCCGAAGTTCATCGTGAGCCGGCGTCCGATCCGGACGTCGTCCTGCGCGAAGAAGCCGTAGTAGGGCATCTGGTCGGCCGTGGCGGCGTTGTTGGCCACCGAGCCGCTGGCGGCCAACCCGAGCAGGAACGAAGCCAGGCCGTAGCCGCCGAGCACGTTGGCCGCCTGCGGGTTCGGGCCTCGGGTGAAGACCGAGTCAAAACTGAACGCGCCGGCGGCGGTCGAGCCCAGACTGCCGGAGTTGGAACGGATCAGGCGTCCTTCGGCTCCGAGCTTCAGCGTGTGGCGGCCCACAATCTTGGTTAGCGCGCCGCGCAGGGTGTGTGTGTCCTCGGCGCTGCGGTTAAGCTTGGTGGCGCTGCTGATGGTGGTGAAATTCGAGATGGCGATCTGCGGAATGGCGCGCACCGCCAGCGCATTGACGAACGACGCGGGGAAGCCCATCCCGCTCATGTCCGTTCCGTAGTTGTCCGCCTGCGAGTTGACCAGAAACCGCGAGAAGCCGTAGCGGACGTTCAGCACCGTGGTCGGGTTGATCGTGTAGGTGTCGTCAAAGGCGAAACCGGGCGCGTCGCGCCGCTCGACATCGCCCGTCAGCGCATTCTTGAAGGCGCCCTGGCGGGTGACGTACCAGTTGCGCTGGCTGTAGCGCGCGAAGATGGCGTGGCTGTCGCTGAACCGATGGTCGACTTTGAGGATGTAGCCGTCGTCGCCGGTCAGGTCCTTGAAGGAAAGCAGGTAGTTGCTCGCGCCCGTGACGGCCGCTCCGGGCGAGTTCGGCGAGGGGAACATCTTGACGACATTCCGCGCCACCGGGTCCCAGCGGGTCTGCGGAACGGTGTTGCCGGGGAAGGGGTCCCGCGCCCAGGTGGAGCCGGACTGGCGCGTCGTGTTCGGATCGTAGACGGTGACTGCGCCCTGCGTCAGCCGCGTCTGGGAGAAATCGCCGCTTCGCTGCAAGTCCGTCGGCACGGTGCTGACGAAGGCGCGCGGGACGCCTTCGCGCGAGCCCTCGTAGTTCCAGAACCAGAAGGTCCGGTTGCGCCCGTTGTACAGCTTCGGGATGACGAGGGGGGCGCCCGCCGACACGCCGAACAGGTTGTAGCCGAATTGCGGGATGGAGGTGGCGAACGGATCCCGCGCGTTGAACGCCGAGTTGCGCACGAACCAGAAGCCGGCGCCGTGGAACTCGTTGGTGCCGCTCTTGATCATGGCGTTGATCACGCCTCCGGTGAAGCGGCCGTACTCGGCGTCGAAGCTGTTGGTCTGCACCTTGAATTCCTGCGTGGCATCGATGGAGGGGACGAACTGGATCAGGCCGTCGCTGCCCGTGTTCGGCACTCCGTCCAGCAGGGCTTCATTCTGCCGCGGCTGGCTGCCCGAGAGAGCGACCGAGGAGATCCCGTTGTTGGCCGTCGGCCGGAGGAACGTCGACGCCTGCCCGCGCGCGGTTACGTTGACGCCCGGCGCCAGGCCCGCCAGGGCGAAGGCGTTGCGGCCGTTCAGAGGGAGATCGACCAGCGTCTTGCCGCTGATCAGCTCGCCACGCGAGGCCGTGCTGACTTCCAGTTGCGAAGCGTCGGCGCTCACGGTGACGCTGGTGGTTATCTCGCCGGGTTCCAGCACCACGTCCAGCGTGGGCCGCGCCTGGATGGCAAGAACGATCCCTTCCTGGAGGTATTTCTTGAACCCCTTCAGCTCCACTTCCAGCCGGTAGGACCCCGGCGCCAGCCCGGTCAGGGTGTAGTCACCGGTGTCGGTGCTGACGGTCCGGGTGGCGAAACCCGTCTCCGCGTGGATCGCCGTGACGCGCGCGTTTGGCGCCACGGCGCCGGAAGCATCCGTCACGCGTCCCACGATGCTTGCCCGAAAATCCTGCGCCGGCAACAGCCAGCAACCCATCAGGACGGCGAACAGCGCTGTCATGGACTTCCGCATGAATCCGCTCATTCCGAATCCCTCATCTTCCGTCTCTGGTTATGGAAACATTTCCATATCACACCAAAAAAGAGTTCAATCCGCCGGCGGCGGTCCGCAACTGGCCCGCTCCATCAACTGGCACGGAAGCAGCTTCGACTCCTGGTCGGGCCGCGGTCCTTCCAGCCGCCGCAAAAGCATTCCCGCCAACTCGGCCCCCAGTTTGTCGGGGTAGACCGAGATGGAGGTGAGCGAAGGCTCCAGAATCGAGAACTCCTCGCGATCGCCGAAGCCCACCAGGCTGATCTCGCGCGGAATCCCGACGCCCCGGTGCACCAGTTCCTTCCACACGCCCGCCGCCAGCTCGTCGTTCGCCGCCAGGATCGCGGTGGGCTTGCGGGCCTGGCGCAGCAGTTGGGCCGTGGCCAGCCGGCCGTACTCGATCGACGAGACGCGCCAGTCTTCGGTGACTTCGATCGGCGCAAGCTTGGCCTGTTCCATCGCGCCGAGATACCCCTTGTGCCGGTTCCGGAACCAGGGAAACGCCACGTTGCCGACGAAAGCGATCCGCCGGTGACCCAGCCGGGCGATATAGCGTACCGCCTCGTCGCAGGCGGTCCGGTCGTCATAGCGGACGGCGTTGTTCCGCGCCAGCGACAGCTTTCCCGTGAAGTTGTTCGCCGCCAGGACGTAGGGCATCCCCATCCGCTCGAAAACCTCGAGAAGATTGGCGTGGTGCTGCCCGGCCAGGATCACGCCGTCCACCATCCCGTCGTCCCTCAACATCCTCGGCAGCGCCAGTTGCGAACTCCTTGTCTCGGCCGCGTAGCGGATGCCGGTGAAAACGAGATCCAGGCCCTTCGCCCGCAGCACACCCTCGCAGGCCACCAACATCCGCATCTGCATGGAGTTCATCGCCTCGCGGTTCCCCAACAGGAAGCAGACCGTCTCGGAAGAGTTCTTCTTGAGCCGGGTCCAGTGGACGTTGCGGCGATAGCCAAGGCTTGTCACGGCATCGCGAACCTTGCGGCCCGTCTCGCCGTCGTAGTAACCCGAGTCGTTCAGGACGCGCGAGACCGTCGCCAGGCTCACGCCCGCCCGCTTGGCCACGTCCTTGATGGTCGCCTTCACGTAACCGATCCGAAACGCGCTGTGGAAATGATTTCACAATTGTGCTAGCCTGTCAAGTGCCGGTAGGCCAACAACCATGAGCACGCAAACCAAAGCCGCCGCTTTCAAGCAGCGCCTTCTCGCCGGCGAACCGGTTCTGGGCTGCTTCCTTTCTCTCGGTTCGCCGCTGACCTCCGAACTGATGGGTCTGGCCGGTTACGACTGGGCCCTGGTCGATTTGGAGCACGGAGCCGGGGGCGAATCCGAGGCCCTGCCTCAACTTCAGGCGCTGGCCGCCACGCCCGCCACGGCCATCGTTCGCGTCGAGTCCCACGCGCGGCAGCGCGCGCACCGCGTGCTGGACCTGGGCGCGCACGGCGTGATGTTCCCCCGCATCGATTCGCCGGAAGACGCCCAACAGGCCGCGGCTGCGATGCGCTACCCGCCGCTGGGGGTGCGCGGCGTCGCCTTTTCCAACCGCGTCTGCGAGTACGGCTCCAACTTCCGGCCGTACCTGGACGCGTCCGCGGACGCCCTGCTCACCATCGTCCAGATCGAAACCCGCGCCGCGGTGGAGAAC
>CAYOTD010000410.1:0-5289 GCA_964406685.1 uncultured Solibacteraceae bacterium
CCTTGAAATACCTATTCTGAGGAGATCCTGAAATGAACCGGCGATCTTTTGTGCGTTCCTCCGCCTGGACGGCCCTGTCCTACGGCCGGATACAGGGAGCGGCGGAACGAATCGGGCTCGGCGTCGTGGGCGTGGGAGTCCAGGGTACGATCAACCTGGCCAACTTCCGCAAGCAACCCGGCGTCGAGGTGTTGGCGGTCTGCGATGTGGACCGCAACCACTTGGCGGCCGCTCTGGCCAAAGCCGGGCAGAGCGCTCGCGGGTTCCACGACTTCCGCCGTGTGCTGGATCTGCGCGAGGTGGACGCGGTCATGATCGCGACACCCGACCACTGGCACGCCATTCCCGCCATCCTGGCCTGCCAGGCGGGAAAGGACGTCTACGTGGAAAAACCGTTGGCCTTCACCGTCAGGGAGGGCCGGGCGATGGTCCGCGCGGCCCGCAAGCACAAACGCATCGTGCAGGTCGGCACGCAGCAGCGCTCCGGAGAACACTTTCGCCGCGCGGTGGAGCTGGTGCGGAACGGCGTCCTGGGAACCGTCTCGCACATCTCCTGCATCAAGGCCGCCAACCAGATGCCCGGATGGGGCAAGTACGAAGACGGCCCGCCGCCGCCGGAGCTGGACTGGGACTTCTGGCTGGGGCCGGCCCCCTTCCGTCCCTACAATCCGTTGCGCTGCCACTACAACTTCCGGTGGTTCTGGGAGACCGGCGGCGGCCAGATGTCGAATTGGGGCGCCCATCATCTGGACACGGCGCGGTGGCTGCTGAATGCGCGCGCCCCGGAGACGGTCAGCGCGCTGGGGAAGCGGTTTGCGTTGACCGATC
Organism: uncultured Solibacteraceae bacterium; assembly: GCA_964406685.1. Lineage (GTDB taxonomy): Bacteria > Acidobacteriota > Terriglobia > Bryobacterales > Bryobacteraceae > JACQZT01. Next base: position 829 of record CAYOTD010000410.1, read on the forward strand.
CGGGGGAGACCCCCGATGTGCAGGAAGTCTCCTATGGCTTCCCCTCCGCTGTCGTTCAGTTCACCGCCATCGAGATGAACGGAGCCTTGGGTCTGTCGGTTTGCGTGCATGGCTCCAAGGGCACACTGGTTCTTACGCGAAACGGATTCGAGATCGTTCCGGAAACCTGGGGCAACAGCAACCTGGGGCGCGGACGCCCTCGCGGCGAAACCGCGCGGCGCATGAGCGAAGCCATGAAGGCGCCCGCCAGCGAACTGGAACTGTCGCACATCCGCAACTTCCTCGAGTGTGTGCGCTCGCGCCGGACTCCAGCCGCGGACGTCGAGGAAGGGCATCTCAGCGCTACGTTGTGCCACATCGGAAACATCTCCACCCGCCTGGGAAGATCGTTGCGTTGGGACGCGGAAAACGAGGACTTCGTGGGAGACCCCGAAGCCTCCCGCCTGCTCGACCGTTCCTACCGCGCGCCGTGGCGCCTTCCGGAGGTCTGATTGCTCTCCCGTCGATCGTTCATCGCTTCCGCCTTTCCGGCGCTCGCGGAGAATGCCCCCTCTGCCGCTCCCGCCGGCGGCGCTCGAATCCGGACCGGCCTGTTGTCTACGGCGCACGGCCATCTGGACGGCAAACTGAGGGCCATGCGGGAGTCGCCGCACTACCAGGTCCTCTGCGCCTGTGAACAGGATTCCGCGATCCGGCGGTGGCGCCAGGCGCAGGCGGACTTCCGCGGCATCCGGTGGGTCTCCGAAGACGAACTCCTTGGGGACCCTTCCCTGCAACTGGTCGTTGTCGAGACGCGCGTGGTGGCTGACGCGGTCGCTCTCGGCCGCAAGGTGATTGCGGCGGGCAAGCACCTTCATCTCGAAAAGCCGCCCTCCCCTCGCATGCGCCCGTTCCGGGAACTGGTGGAGGAAGCCCGCCGGCGCCGCCTGTTGTTGCAGATGGGGTATCTTTACCGGTTCCACGAGGGCGTCGCGGCGGCGATCGAGGCGGCGCGCCGCGGGTGGCTTGGCTCTGTCTATATGCTGCGCGCCACCATCAACACCGATCTCGACCCGCAGGCGCGCCTGCCGCTGGCGCGGTACCCTGGCGGCATGATGTTCGAGCTGGGCTGCCACCTCATCGACCGCGCCGTGGACCTGTGGGGGCGCCCGATCAAGGTTCAATCCTGGCTGCGGCACGACCTGCCCTTCGAAGACGATCTGGCCGACAACACCCTCGCCGTTCTCGAATACGGCGGCGGCATGGCGCTCATCACCTGTTCCGCCTCCATGCCGGGCCACACCCGGCATCGCTCCTTCGAGTTGATCGGAACCGGCGGAACCATGCTCGTGCAACCCTTGGAGCCCGGCAACACCCTGCGCGTCTGTCTGCGCCGGGCCGCCGGACCCTACCAGGCGGGATGGCAGGATCTCCGCCTCCCGGATCAACCCCGCTTTGTGAACGACTTTCGGGAACTCGCCCGCGCCATCCGGAGCGGACAGCCGCTGCGGTACTCTTACGACTACGAACTGCTCGTGCAGGAGACCCTGCTCCGGGCCTCCGGTGAACCCTCCTCCTGAACCGCGCAGAGACGCTCCCGGCGGGCGGGAAATGGGGTGACGGCGGCAGCCTCCCTTGACTTTCCCTTTTTATTCGCCATAATGAAGATATGGCTCTCACCCGCCGTCAAAAGGAAGTGCTCGATTTCATCGCCGCGTTCCTCGAACGCAACGGCTACAGCCCGAGTTTTGAAGAGATCGCCGAGGGCATGAGCCTGGCGTCGCTGGCAACGGTGCACAAGCATATCTCGGCGCTGGAAGAGAAGCACTACCTGCGGCGGGGATTCAACCGCAGCCGCTCGCTGGAAGTGACCTCGAAGTTCCGCGACGAGATGCGGCGGATGAAGAGTGTGACTCCGGCGGGATGGGAGGTCCCGCTGGTGGGGCGGATCGCCGCCGGATCTCCGGTCGAAGCGGTGGCCGGCCGGGAGGCTCTCAGTTTCTCCGATTTCGCCGGACGCGAAGACACCTACGCGCTCGAAGTGCGCGGCGATTCGATGATCGACGACCACATCCTCAGCGGCGACTACGTGCTGGTGGCCCGCGGCCGCGAAGCGCGCGACGGCGATATCGTCGTGGCCCTGGTGCGGGGCGCGGAAACCACTCTGAAACGCTTCTATCGGGCGGCGGGTGACCAGGCGCGTCTTCAACCCGCCAATGCGGCCATGGAACCGATCTTCGTGCCCATGTCCGACCTACAGATTCAGGGCCGGGTGCTCGCGGTGCTGCGCAAGTACAGGTAAGCCGCTCCGGCTCAACCGTGAGCCGCCATCGTCTGCCGCGTCATCAGCGCCTGCTCGGCGCGGTGCCAGTCTTCTTCGGGCGATCCGCCTTGCCGTCCTCTGGCTTCCCAATACGAGTACGCCAGGCGGGCGACCTCATCATGGTCGGGACAGCCTTCCACCCTTACGCTGGGGCCGACCGCTCCGGCCAGTCGCGTGATCGCGTGCGCCGAACCCCCATTGGTATCCCCCGCAAGCGTCCCATTCTGCTTGCGCGGCGCGCGGGCGCGAGTCCGGACGGGTTTCAGCGTCCCAGCCGCTTCGGACACTTGGGGAGTCGAATCGTTCTTGCGTTTTGTTGCCATGGAATCGTGTTTCCTTACTGAAGACTCAGAGCGAAGTTGCCTCCAATTATAACGCATTCCGCGCGGGTGTTCTCCCACACCCGCCGGTTGTGCGCGGCGAATTCCGCCCGCTAGTTCTTCCGCTCCGCTTCGGCAAGCTGCGCCAGCAACTCGCGTGCCAGCTTCTGGGCTTCGCCAAATGCGTGCAGATACCTTTGAAAATCGCGGTTTAACTCCAGCGCCTGTTGCGGAGTCAATCGGGAACGGACGATCATGTCCCGGACGTGGACGGGGTTCGGCAACACGGCCTCCTCGCTCAGCTCCTCGAGTGCTTGCGCGGCGTCGTAGTGGTACATGCCCGCGTTCCCTCTGCGCTCTCTCCATTATGCACCAGGCGCGGCCGGAACGCTTCGCCGCTTCAGCGGCGGCCGGTGTTGGGAAGCCGCGAACGCACCGCCAGGATCAGGTCGTGCTCTTTGCCTTCCTTGGCTCCGCTGTAGTAGCCCACCCGCGTGCCTGGTCCATAGTAGAACACCGCGCCTCGCTTGACCCGATGCCGCGCGTCCCGGCCATCGGCCGTCTTCCCGGCGACCAGGTCCCCCTTGCCTCTCAGCAGCAGGTAGATCTCCTCTTCGCTGGCGTGGCTGTGCGGGTTGTTGGTGCCGCCCGCGGCGAAGTCCATGAGGAACAGGCTGGTCATCTCGGAGGCCGCCGCCAGCTTGTCGCGCGGGCTGGTGGTCTGGCCCATCAGCAGCCGGAACTGCGTGGTCGGCCCGTGCCCGCGCAATACCTGAAGCGGCGCGTCGTTCGCGTTGGCTAGCATCAGTCTTTCGGGTCCCGGCGCCTGGCGGCCGGGCGGGATCTTGTAACCCATCACGATCACGCGCACCGGCGCGCGGCCCGGGTTCGCCATGCCGTGCTTGACCCCGGCCGGCAGGTACACGAAATCGTCCTGCTTCACCGGCACCTTCCGGTCTTCGTAGAGCAGCGTCCCGCTGCCTTCCAGGACATAGTAGATCTGCTCCTCCGCCGGGTAGCGGACCAGCGCGGTCGCCCCGCGCGGGCGAACGATGAGCAGGCCGTATCGGGCCACGCCCTGGAGTCTCCCCGCCTCCGCGTCCCCGGCGCCGAAAATCGGTTTGTATCTCACGCGCCTCGCCCCGGCCGTCAGATCATCCGGCCGGGGCTTCACAAGATAGAACGGCTCCGCCGCCGCCAGTCCGGCCATCGCCAGTCCCAGAAACAGCTTCCTGCCCATGTTCCCTCCTTGAGGCTCCCTTCGGACCTCGTGCTACACTGGGAGCGGTGCGGCCCGCCCCTCCGCCTGCCATAGCAAAAACTGACCAAACAAAACCAAAAGTACCCTTTGTTTGCAACATGATTTACAGTATCTTCGCTATCTATTCGCTTTGATCGCCCCGTCCCGCCACAGGTTCCTACCGGCTGACCACGGGTTTCCCTTCGGCGTCCAGGTGCGGGTAAGGCCCGCCGGTCCGGAACTCATCCACGATGTACTTGTCGTAGAACGGCGTCGGCTCGAAGTAGCCCGGAACGCGCAGGTGCTGCTTGCAGACCTCTTCGTTCAGCTCGACACCAATCCCCGGCGTGTCCGGCACGGTGATGTAGCCCTGATTGATGATCGGCTTCGGCACTCCGGTCACCAGGTCGCCCCACCACGGAATATCGACGGCGTGGTTCTCCATGGCGATGAAGTCCTTGATGGTGGCGATCATGTGAACGCTGGCCATGCAGCCCACCGGCGACCCCGCGAAGTGCACCGCGGTCGGAATGCCGAACATGGATGCGTAGTCCGCGATGCGCTTGGTCTCCCGAATACCGCCTGCCGTTAGCGGCTCG
>CAYOTD010000411.1:0-5282 GCA_964406685.1 uncultured Solibacteraceae bacterium
GCGGTGATGTAATGATCCGGGTTCTCCTCGTAGTGGCTGTAAGGGTCGTAGCAGATCACGGTGTCGATCTTCAGCAGGCGGATCAGGAAGATGAGCCGCGCCCGGATCTCCAGCTTCGACTCCTGGTCCATCTGGTGATTGCTGTAGTTCAGGTCGAAGACCTTCTTCAGGCCAAGCACGCGCGCCACCTCCCGGTTGTCGCGCTCGTTGGCCAGCACCGTGTCGCCCACCGTGCCCGGTCCGGCCATATCGTCGTTGGTCATGCGGATCAGGTAGCCGGTATAGCCTTCCTCGACCAGCTTGGCCACCGTCCCGGCGGCAAACAGCGGGATGTCGTCCGAATGTGGCTGGATGGCGGCCAGGACCTTCCCGGCGTGCGGCCGCCCCGCCTGCGCCCGCTCAATCACCACCTCGGCCTGTGTCGCGGTGTCATTGAAAATGGCCTGCCCGGCCCCCAGCGAAACGCCCAAGAACGATCGTCGCAGCATGGCTCTCATCATAGGAGACCGCACTGCGGTCCGCCACAGCGACGCAGGCTAACTCCCCACGTACTTGGCGTACAGGCCGCGGGCCAGCCCGGTGTCCTGCGTGCCTTTGATGATCGCCCGGCCGTCGGGGAAGACGGTCATCTCGTAGGGCGGAAGGAAGAAGCGCAGGGCGAATTCGTTGGCGCGGACCTCGCCCAGCGGCTCCAGCCGCCGGCGCAGATCCTCAAAATCCACCGGGCGGGAGCGCTCGTGGATCTGGACCGCGTTGCGGCCGCACAGGCTAATGGGCGCGCGCCGTGCCCCATCCAGATAAACGAACTGGCGCAACCCGCAACACGGGCAGTCCGGGCGGGCCGGCGGCTGGTTCACCTGGCGGATCGCGCCCGACCAGACATCGATCGTGGTGATGCGGCGCGAGACCCGGTCCGCCCGCCCGGCCAGGATCTTCAGCGCCTCCGCCGTCTGGAGCGATGCCACCGCCGAGGTGATCGGGTTCAGCACGCCCGCGGTCTCGCAGGTCGGCTGCGCCCCCGACGGCGGGTCGGGGTAGACGCAGCGCAGGCAGGCGGTCTGGCCCGGAAGCACCGGCATCACCAGCCCGTAGCTGCCCACGGCCGCCCCATAGACCCAGGGGATTGAGTGTCTTACGGCGAAGTCGTTCACCAGGTAGCGGGTCTCGAAGTTGTCCGCCCCATCCACGATCAGATCGACGCCCCCCAGCAGCTCCTCCGCGTTGGCCGCGGTCAAATCCGCAACGAACGGCTCCACCTGGATGGCGGAATCGATCGCCCGCAGCCGCCGGGCGGCGGCGACGGCCTTGGGCAGCCCCTCGGCGGCGTCGGCCTCTTCGTAGAGCCACTGGCGCTGTAAGTTGCTGATTTCCAGGTAGTCGCGGTCGATCAGGCGCAGCCGGCGGACCCCGGCCCTCGCCAGCGACCCGGCCTGAAAGCTACCCAGGGCGCCGCAGCCGGCCACCGCCACCCTCGCCCGCAGCAGGCGCCCCTGGCCTTCCTCGCCCAGCTCCGGGAAGCGGATCTGGCGCGAAAACCGTTCCAGGTCTTGAGGCTGCATCCCATCTGATGGTAGCAACCATTGCTGTATGATGAGGGGGAGTGAGCGCCTCGGGCATTCGTGTCACTTGCGTCGTGGCACTGCTGGCCGGCTGCGCCGGGGTATTGCCGGGCTCCGCGCCGGACTACGAGGGTCTGCCCATCGTGGCCGTCGAGTTCGAACCGGCGCGGCAACCGCTGCCGGCCTCCGAGCTTCTGAACCTCCTTCCCCTGCGCGCGGGCGAACCACTCCGTCTGGCGGCGGTGCGGCAGGCCATCGAACGGCTCTACGCGACCTTGCAGTACGCCGACATCGCGGTCGACGCCCGCCGCGACGGCGACGGCGTCATCCTCAAGTTCCTCACCGAGCAGAGCTGGTTCATCGGCCGGGTTTCGGTGGACGGCGTGCCCGAACCTCCCAGCAGCTCCCAACTGGTCAACACCGCCAAGCTCGAACTCGGGACGCCGTACACCGAGGAGCGCATCGAGGCGGCCGTCCGGAATCTCCAGGAGGCCCTGCGCGCCAGCGGCTACTACGAAGCCCGAATCCGCCCGCGGGTCGACCTGGTGGAATCCACCCAGGAGGCGGTGGTCAACCTCTCGGTTGCCGCCGGGCCCCGCGCCAGGTTCTCCACGCCCGCCATCACCGGCAACCCGGAGCGGCCGCCGGCCAAGATCGTCTCCTCCACGCGGTGGGAGCGGTTCTGGCTTCTGCCGGGATGGAAGCAGATGACGGAGAGCCGGCTCCAGCAAGGCCTGGACAACATCCGCGACTCCTATCGCAAACGCGACCGGCTGATGGCCCAGGTCCAACTGGAAGGCATGAAGTACGATTTCGAAGCCGCGCGCGTGACCCCCAGCATCCGCGTCGAAGCCGGCCCCAAAGTGCGCGTTGTGGTCAGCGGCGCGAAGGTCTCCAAGGGGCGGCTGAAGGCCCTGGTCCCGGTCTTCCAGGAGCAGTCGGTGGACGGCGCGCTGCTCATCGAAGGCCAGCGCAACCTGACCGAACACTTCCAGTCGCAGGGCTACTTCGACGCCAAGGTCGGCTACACGATCACCGGCGAGGGCGCCGCCGAACAGGTGATCCGCTACACGGTGGAACGCGGCGCGCGGCACAAGATCGTCGCGGTCCGCATCGTCGGAAACCGCTACTTCGACGACGGCACCATCCGCGAGAGGCTCTACACCACGGCGGCCACGCGCCTGCGCTACCGGCGCGGGCGGTTCAGCCGCGACGGGCTCGAGCGGGACCGGGATGCGATCCGCGAGCTGTATCACGCCAACGGTTTTCCCGAAGTCGAGGTCGCCGCCCAGGTGCGGGAAATCGCGCCCGGCCGAAGCGAACACCAGGTGGTGGTCTTCCGGATCAAGGAGGGGCCCCAGTGGCTCGTCTCGGACATGGAGATGTCGGGCGTGGACCTGAAGCTCTACGAAGAGGTGCTGGGGCTGGTGCAGTCCATCCCCGGCCAGCCCTACAGTCCGTCGAGCGTGGCCGCCGACCGCGACAACCTGCTGGCTTACTATCACAACAACGGCTACCCCGACGCCGCCCTGGAAGTCATCTCGACCCCGGATGAGAAGACCCATCGCGCCTCGCTCCGCTTCATCGTCCGCGAGGGGCGGCGCATGTACATCCGCGACATCCTCATCGGCGGACTGGTCTCCACCGACCGCGAGCTGGTGAGCAACCGCATCCGCTTCGCGCCCGGCGACCCTTTCTCACAAATCGGCATCATCGAGAGCCAGCGCCGCCTCTACGATCTGGGCATCTTCGCCAAGGTGGACGTCGCTCTTCAGAATCCCGACGGCAAGACGCGCACCAAGAACGTGCTCTACCAACTGGAAGAGGCGCGCAAGTACTCCTTCACCGGCGGGTTCGGCGCCGAGATGGGCCGCATCGGCGGCGGCGTGACCAGCTTTGAAGCGCCCGCCGGCGAGGCGGGTTTCAGCCCGCGTGTCTCTCTCGGCCTGAGCCGGTCGAACCTGTTCGGCATCGGCCACACCGCCGGCGTTCAGACGCGGCTGTCCAACATCCAGCGCCGCGGCCTGATCACCTACCTGGCGCCGCACTTCAAAGGCAACGAGCGGCTGAGCCTCACCTTCACCGGGCTCTACGACGACTCGCGCAACGTGCGGACCTTCTCGGCCAAGCGGCTGGAGGGGGCGGTGCAGTTGGCGCAGCGCCTTTCCCGCTCCGATACGATCCAGTACCGCCTGGCCTACCGGCGCGTCAGCGTCGATCAGAACACCCTCAAGATCGAGCCGCAGTTGATCGACCTGTTGTCGCAGCCGGTGCGCGTCGGCCAGTTCTCCACCACTTACATCCAGGACCGCCGGGACGACCCCATCGACACCCACCGCGGCGTCTACACCAGCATCGACCTGGGGCTGGCCACCAAGGCGCTGGCCTCGCAGTCCGATTTCCTGCGCCTGCTGGGCCGTAACTCGACTTACTATCCGGTGGGCCGGGAATGGGTCATCGCGCGGGCGACCACCTTCGGATTCCTGCGCGACATGAGCGACCGCGAGATCCCGCTGCCGGAGCGGTTCTTCGGCGGCGGCGCCACCTCGCACCGCGGCTTCCCCGAAAACCAGGCCGGCCCGCGCGACCTGGTGACGGGCTTTCCTCTGGGCGGGCGGGCCATCCTGACCAACCAGGTCGAGGCCCGCTTCCCGCTGATCGGCGACACCGTCGGCGGCGTCCTCTACCACGACGCGGGCAACGTCTACAAGGACGTGTCGAGCGTCTCGTTCCGGGTCCGGCAGAGAAACAACAGCGATTTCAACTACATGGTCCACGCGGTCGGGTTCGGCGTGCGCTACCGCACTCCCGTAGGGCCCATCCGGTTCGACCTGGGCTACAGCATCAACTCGCCGGCCTTCATCGGGTTCAAGGGCACGCGGCAGGAGTTGCTCGAAGGACGCGGGCAGCGGGACGTGCCGCAGCGCATCAACCGGATTCAGTTCCACTTCTCCCTGGGGCAGTCATTCTGATGCGCATGGCGATCTGGATAACGGTTTGGGCGATCCTGGCCCCTCAGGCCCGGGCGGAGATCATCGACCGCGTGGCGGTGATCGTCGGCGACCGGGTGGTGACCGAGAGCGAAATACTCCTGCAACTGCGCGTGGCGGCGCTGCTGGACGGCGAACCGGTGGATCTCGGCGCCGCCGCGAGGCGCCAGGCCGCCGAGCGGTTGATCGCCCAGACCCTGATCCGCCGCGAGATCGAGCTGAGCCGCTACCCCATGCCGGGGGTCCCCGAGGCAGACGCCTCGCTGGCGGCGGCGCGCAAAGAGCCGCACCTGGCTTCGGAGGAAGACTTCGCCGCCGCGCTGTCGCGCTATCGGGTCTCCGAAGAGGATGTCCGCCAGCAGCTTCTCTGGCAACTGACGCTGCTGCGCTTTGTCGACTTCCGCTTCCGCCCGGCCCTGGCGATCTCCGAAGAGGACCTGAAGAGCTATTACGAAACTCAGTTCCTCCCGCGCTGGAAGAAGCTGACCACGCAGGCGCCGCCGCCGTTCGACGACAGCCGCGCGGAGATCGAAAACGCCGTCGCCGAACACATGCTCGACGAGGCGCTGGACCGCTGGCTTAAGCAGGCCCGCGCGCAGACCCGCATCCGCTTCCGCGAGGAGGTGTTCCGGTGACGCGGCGGGTGCGGCTGGGCCTCTACACCGTCGCGACGGCGGCGGCCGTCCTTCTGGCCGCCGGCCTCGGGGGAGTGCTGGCGCTGCGCTCGGAGTGG
>CAYOTD010000412.1:0-5246 GCA_964406685.1 uncultured Solibacteraceae bacterium
CGGAATGTGCGAGTCGTAGTGGCCGTGGCGGTTCCAGGTCCAGCCGGTCCCCGACCCCGGCGGATGCGGCTTGCCCGCACGGTCGACCGACTGAAACCGGGAGCAGTCGATCCGCCAGACATCGCCGTCGCGCGGAGGCAGCGGCCGTCCGTCGGCCATGAGCCGGAAACCCTCCCAAGGCAGGGCAATCTCAGCCGTCCAGCCCCGGTCGGTGTCGGTCGGGTCGTTGACGGTCCCATCCAGATGCACGGCATGTTCGAGCCCCGGGAAGTCCCAGTCCAGGAAGCCCTGGCGCTCGCCACGCGGGTGGATGTGGCCGCCCACGCCGGACAGCCGCATTACCTTGCGCTTGGCCGGGTCCCACTCTGAGGGAGGGTACCGGCCGCCGGGTTTCAACGCGTCGTTCCAGATCCAGAAGACCTCGTAGATCGTGTTGAAGGCGTTGATCTCGAACTCGTAATAGGCGTCGCGGCCGGCGACAAAGATCTCCAGGTCGTTGTCGAACCAGATCTTGGAGTCCCGCTCGGTGAAACTGGCCTGAAGATTCGTCTCCTTGGCCCAGAAGCCGAAGTACAGGGCCCGGTCGTCCCACAGCAGGGCGACGCGGGTGTCGAACCATGCCGGAGCGCCGGTCACGATATCGACGAACGGGGTCGACTTGGGAGCAGCCAGCCAGGCCGGCTCGTCCAGCCGGCCGTCGATGCCGATTGGACCGGCGGCGCGGTGGCAGGTGTATCTTGCTGGATTCGGTTCAAACGGGGTATTCAAGGTTTCCGCACCAACTCCAGATCAATTGTAATGGAAACCTCGTCTCCCACGGCGACGCCCCCGGCCTCGATGGCGCGATTCCAGGTCATCCCGAACTCCTTGCGGCTGACCTTCGCCGTCGCGGAGGCGCCGATCCGGCCGCCGCCACGAGCTTCCTTAAGCTCCGCCGAAGGGCCTTCCACGTCGAAGACGACCTCTTTCGTCACACCGCGCATCGTGAGCTGCCCGGTCAGCTTTAGCCGTCCGGAGCCAGCGGGCTCGATCCGTGTGGACTTGAAAGTCATCACCGGGAACTTCTCCACGTCGAAGAAGTCCGCGCTCTTCAGGTGAGTATCGCGCTTGGGCTGGCGGGTGTTGATCGAGGCTACCTCCACCGTCGCCTCGATGCTGCCCTTGGAAGGGTCTTTCGGGTCAAAACGAGCCGAACCCTTGATCTGTCCGAAGTCGCCCCGGACGGTGGAGACCATCATGTGACGAACGGCGAATTGGGCTGCCGAGTGGGCAGAGTCAATCTGCCAGTCGGCAACCTGCCCAAGCAGGGGCAGTGGCGCCAAAACGACGAGACTACGCATCCAGTGAGTGAATCTGAGCATATTGCCTCTATTGTAGCCATCAGATCCGACAGACGAGAACTGCCGAAATCGGTCTCAAACGCCAGGAAACGTCGATTTCGCCACACAACGCCAAAAATGGTGTGTTTTCCCACACGCCGCTCAAGTCGCGGTGAGAGATTTGACTTAAGACGACCTATTTGTCGTGTCTTTTCACCCACGCGCCATTTCTTCAGGGTTGTAAGTCTTTTGTATCGTAATCGTGTACACCTTGGTACGTGGTGTGCTCATTGCGACGGCGCTGAGTGATAATTCGCGGTCGCCGCTGTTGGGGCACCGGTTTTCCGGGTTCCACGATGACCAGAAAAGGCTCGACTCGCCAGAGAGCTCCGAAACCTTCCCCATCCGGGGAGATTCCAATGGACAAGAATTTCAAGCCAGAAGGCGCCAAGCGCCTGTTTGAACCCGCCGCGCTCGACAAGCTCATCTCGGCGCTGGCGGGGCGCGGCTACACTGTGATCGGCCCCATCGCCCGAGATGGCGCCATTACCTATGAAGAGATCTCGTCGCTGGCCGATCTGCCTGCGGGCTGGGGCGCCGAGCAGTCCGCCGGCCGCTTTCGCCTCGTCCCGCGCAACGACGGGGCTCTGTTTGGCTACGCCACCGGTCCGCGCAGTCCCAAGAAGTACCTCCATCCCTCCGAGATCAGCCTGTTCCGGGCCGAGCGCCAGAACGGCGTGTTCCGGGTTCTGGAGGACAAGCCGCCGGTGCCGAAACTGGCCCTGTTGGGCGTGCGGCCGTGTGAGTTGGCCGCCATCGCCGTGCAGGACCGCGTGCTGACAGGCGACCGCTTCTGCGACAGCGTCTACCGGGAGCGCCGTGGTGGGGCGTTCCTGATTGCGGTGAACTGCACCGAGCCGGGAGGTACCTGTTTCTGCGCCTCGATGGGAACCGGACCGGGGGCCGCCTCCGGGTTCGACATCCTCCTGACGGAACTCGTCCAGCCTGGCGGTCACCTGCTGGTGGCCGAAGCCGGCAGCGAACTCGGCGAGCAGGTTCTGGCGGAGGTGGATGTTCCGGAAGCTCCCCGGGAGCTTGTCGAGAAGGCGGAGGAAGCCGTCCGCCAGGCCGGGGCCCGGATGGGCCGCACCGTCAGGACCGAGGGTTTGAAACAAGCCCTCTACGACGCCTTCGAGCACCCCCGTTTCGAACAAGTCGCGGCCCGCTGCATGAGTTGCGCCAATTGCACCCAGGTTTGCCCTACCTGCTTCTGCGTCACGGTGGAGGATTCCAGCGACGTCGCCGTCACACGGGCAGAGCGGGTGCGGAAGTGGGATTCCTGCTTTACCCAGAGTTTCTCCTACATCCACGGCGGCAGCGTGCGGCTTTCCCCTAAGTCCCGCTACCGCCAGTGGTTGACCCACAAGTTCGCTGCCTGGGTGGATCAGTTCGGCACTTTCGGTTGTGTGGGTTGCGGACGCTGCATCACTTGGTGTCCGGTGGGGATCGACATCACCGAAGAACTGGCCGCCATTCACGGCGTGGCGGCGGCGGGCGACTGAGCCCGAAGGAGCTTAGCGAATGGAAACAAAGGTTTTAATGGAATCCCTGAGAGCCCATCCGTTCCTGGAAGGCTTCCGTCCGGAGGACATCGAGAATCTGGCCGGAATGGCCTTTCAGGTCCGCTTCGATACCGACCAGGTGATCTTCCGGGAAGGCGACGAGTCCAGCTTCTTCTACCTGGTGCTGGAGGGAAAGATCGCTCTGGAGACCCACGCTCCCGGACGGACACTGCGGATCCAGACCCTGGGGCCGGGCGACGAGCTGGGCTGGAGCTCGGTTCTCTCGCCGGTCCGCAAGCAGTTCCAGGCGCGGTGTCTGGAACCGGTCCGGACGCTGGCCTTCGACGGCGCGCGACTGCTGGATGCCTGCAACACGGACTGCACCTTCGGCCTCAACCTGATGCGGCGGGTGTTGGGCATCGTCGCCGAGCGTCTCCAAGCGACGCGTGTCCAACTGCTTGACCTCTATAAGAAGCCCGCAGGAGCCAAGACCACATGAACCCCATTCCTTCTTTGTCCGCTCCGGAGTTGTGGCCGCCGCCGGGGGTCGCCGGCGGAACGCCCACCAACATCATGGACACGGTGCCGGCGCGGGTCGCGCAGGTGGAAAAGGAGACCCACGACACTTTCACCCTGCGGGTGGAGGCCGCCGACTCCCTCGAGTTGCCGCGTTTCTCCCCAGGCCAGTTCAGCATGTTGTACGTGTTTGGCGTGGGCGAGTTGCCGATCTCGATCTCGGGCGACCCGGAACGGCCCGGCCAGTTGACCTACACGGTCCGCTCGGTCGGCCAGGCCACCTATGCGCTGGTGACCCGCCAGCCGGGGGAATCCGTCGGGGTGCGCGGTCCGTTCGGGACTTCCTGGCCGATGACGGCGGCGCGCGGCAAGGACGTGCTGATCGTGGCCGGCGGCATCGGCCTGGCGCCGCTGCGTCCGGCCATCTATCACGTGTTGCGCCACCGTGGCGACTTCAACCGCCTGATCATCCTTTATGGCGCGCGCAGCCCGCGCGACCTCCTCTATAAGAAGGAGCTGGCCGCCTGGGGCTACCTGCCCGAGACGCAGATCCTGACCACGGTCGACTACGGCGGGGTGAGCTGGCGCGGCTATGTCGGCGTGGTGACCACGCTGTTCCGCTATGTCCGCCTCCAGCCAATGTCGACCATGGCGCTGATCTGCGGTCCCGAGATCATGATGCGCTATGTGATCCGCGAGCTGGAGTCGCGCGGAGTGCCGGATACCGAGGTCTACATCTCCATGGAGCGCAACATGAAGTGCGCCGTGGGTTTCTGCGGCCACTGCCAGTTGGGCGCCAATTTCATCTGCAAAGACGGCCCCATCTTCCCGTACCGGGATATGCGGCCTTGGTTGGACAAATATGAGCTCTGACGGGAACGGGAAAGCCAAGCCGAGAATCGCGGTCTTCAAGTTCGCTTCCTGCGACGGCTGCCAGTTGAGCCTGTTGGACGCCGAAGACCAACTGCTGGCGGTGGTGGGCGCGGTCGATATCGTTTACTTCCCCGAGGCCTCGCGCCGGATGTTGAAGGGGCCGTACGATATCGGGCTGGTGGAAGGGTCGATCACCACGCACCACGACGCCGAACGCATCCAGGCCGTGCGGCGCCAATGCCACACCCTGGTGACCATCGGCGCCTGCGCCACTTCGGGCGGCGTGCAGGCGCTGCGGAACTGGCGCGACGTGAACGAGTACATCCGCTGCGTTTACGCCAAGCCGGACTTCATCAACACGCTGAAGATGTCCACCCCCATCGCCGAGCACGTGCCGGTGGACATCGAGCTGCGCGGTTGTCCGATCAACAAGAACCAGTTGGTTGAGCTGATCAGCGCCATTCTGGCGGGGCGCAAGCCGAACATCCCCACCTACAGCGTCTGCATGGAGTGCAAGCGCAAGGGCAACATCTGCGTGATGGTGGCCCAGGGAACGCCCTGCCTGGGGCCGGTTACCCAGGCCGGATGCGGCGCGCTGTGCCCCAGCTACAACCGCGGCTGCTACGGCTGCTTCGGACCGATGGAGAGCCCGAACACCACTTCGCTCGCCAAGCAGCTCCGGGTTCTGGGTCAGACCGAGCAGGAGATCCAGCGGCTGTTCCGCAGCTTTAGCGCCTGGTCCTGGCAGTTCCGCCAGGTCAGCGAGGAGAGGGACCGGAAATGAGCGCCGAAGTCACCACCACGGCCAAAGGGCTGACCACCATCAAGGTCGACTACCTGGCGCGCGTCGAAGGCGAAGGCGCGCTGTTCGTCAAGCTCAAGGGCGACCGCGTGCAGGACGTCAAGTTCAGGATCTTCGAGCCGCCGCGGTTCTTCGAGGCCTTCCTGCGGGGACGCCACTTTCAGGAGGTGCCCG
>CAYOTD010000413.1:0-5234 GCA_964406685.1 uncultured Solibacteraceae bacterium
CGGCGCGACCAGTTCAGCCCGGCCCTGTATCTCAGCTTCCTGTTGAGCTCCGACGCCGAGGTGTATCTTTACCGCCAGGGGGACGGCGCGGTCGGCTCGCTGGTGCTGGTTTTCCCGCCGGAGCGGGACCACTGCCACCTGGTCTCGGTCGCCGTCCATCCCGACCACCGGCGCCGCGGGATCGGGAGGGAGATGATGGCGTTCGCCGAAGGCCGGGCGCGGGCGTGGGACCGGTCCCGCATCCGGCTTGAGGTCCGGAAGGCCAACGCCGTGGCCCGCCGGCTCTACGAAAAGCTGGATTACCGGGCCAGCCGCGTGCTGCGGGACTACTACGGCGAGGGCATCGACGGCGTCCTCTACATCAAGAAGCTGGCCCCCGGGGACGAGGAGTGACTGGCGCCATCGGTCCCGGCGGCCTGTGGTACAATCGCCCCGTTTCCGGACGGGCCCCTGAATCAAATTCCGCACAATTCAGCTGAAAGGCCCAACCCGACCGCGGAGAATGCCATTGAGCCAGCCGCCGCCCGATCCATCCAAAGCTTGCTTCCCGCTGTACCGCCGGGCGTGGTTTCTGCCGGTCCTCGCCGGCTGTGTGTACTTCCTCCTGGCCTACGGCGGTCTCCGCTCGCCCGACACCGAGATTGTCTACCGCGTCGCCATGTCCCTGGTGGACCACGGCGACTGGCAATTGCGGGGCGAGATCGAGGGCTGGCCGCCGGGTTTTGGCGGCGCCATCGGCCGCGACGGCAAACGATTTTCGGTCTACGGCCCCGGCCAGTCGGTGTTCCTCGCCCCCTTCGTCCCGCTCGGCCGCGCCATGGCTTCTCTGGGCGTGTGGCGCCGGATTCAGCCGCCGTTGAGCCATTTTGTGGACCGCGGCGCGGAACGTTTCCTCGCCGGCGTGCCGGCAGGCGACCCGCGTCCCCACGCCGAGCGGATGATCGTCGCCTGGACCGACCTCCTGCTGGCCGCGGCGCTGGTGTCACTCTTCCAGGCCCTCGTGGCGCGCCTCCTGCCGGGGGCATGGCGGGCGCGCCTGTTCGCCACCCTGCTGTTCGCCTTCGGCACCTACGCATTGTCCTATTCAGGGACTGCTTTCAGCGAAACGCTGGCCACCGTGCTGGTCCTGCTGGGATTGTACCTGCTGCTGGGCCTCCGTCCGGACGCGCCCCCCGGCCCCCGCCGCGACGCCATCCTCCTGTCCGCCGGCCTTCTGCTGGGCGCTTCGGTGCTGGTCCATCCCACCATGGTCCTCTTCGGCCCGTTCGCCATCGCCTGGGCGTTGTGGGTCCGCGCCCGGCAGGCCGGCCGGATGGCAGCGGTTTCCGACGCCACCCGTCTCCTGCTGGGATTCGGGTTCATGCTGCTGCTCCTCGGCTGGTTCAATTGGGCCCGCTTCGGAGACTTCCTCCAGACCGGACGCAACCTCAGCCCTTACAATAAGATGGCGTTCATCCCGCCCTGGCGCAGCCTGTACTGGTACAATCTCTACCGCCTGCTCCTGGGCAGCGGCAAGGGGCTGCTGATCGTGGTGCCAGCCGCCGCCTGGGGAGCGGCTTGCTGGCGCTTCTTCCACCGCCGCCATCCCTCGCTGTCGATCGCCTTGGGCGCCGCCGTGATCGCCCGCGTTCTGTTCACGGCCTCCTACAACGAGTGGCATGGCGGGCTGTGCCTGGGCCCCCGCTATCTCTACCCGGTGGCGCCTTTCCTGATCCTGCCGGTGGCCTTCTGGGTCGAGGACAGGTTGGCCCAGGGGAAATTCCGGCCGCTCCCCGCGATGGCCGGCCTGTTCGCCTGCGTCGCCCAGCAGCTCTACTTCAGTACGGGCGAGATCTTCTCGTTCTACCACCGGCTGATCGCGGACCACCTGGCCCGGCACGTCAACGTGTTCCAAAACGACACGCTGTATGTGGACTGGAGCCTCTCGCCCCTGTACCGCCTGCTGTCCTACCGCCGCGGTCCGTGGCTGCTGCAGGCCGTCCCGCTGGACAACCACGTGCTCTGGCTCCTGTTGGCCGGCGTGGCCCTCGCCGCCCTTGTGCCGGTCTACCGCACCCTGCGGCCGGAACGGCCCTTGAATTGAAAGAATCCGCCAAGCTGGCGGTTTATGGCAGGACGGAGATCATGCCGACGGAGGCCGGCGGCCGCTTCAACGCTGTGGAATCGAAGACCGGCCCGAACGCGCGGAGGGCCTGCCCGTCCCGGAAGACGATCAGCAGCCGCCCCGGAGGGTGTCCGTCGCGGCCTTCGAACAGCGCGGCGGCCCGATCCGCGAATCGGGGAAAGGGCAAGACGATCAGCAGGTAGGGCTTTTTCAATCCCGGCGCCAGGGTCGCGTCGGCCACGGTCGTGAGGGGATGTGGCAGCCACAGGTTCCGCCGGACGTAGAAACCGTACCCCGCCAGGAAGACGGCGTCCCACGCGGCCGGTTCCACCCCTGCCTCGTTCTGCAGCCATGCCTGGAAGTCCTCCGGCTTCCGCGCCGATGCCATCAGGGCATGGACCGACCGGTCGCCGGCCTGCGCCCGCCACTCCAGCGCCACCGGGCCTTCCGCCAGCCCGATCACCGGCGCCCCTTCTCCCATCCGGCGGATCAACCGGAAGTCCGCCGTGATCACCGTGCCGGCCGTCGCGACCACCACGGCCAACGCCAGCAGCCGGAGATAGGTCCGGCGCCTTTCCCAGGTTTCGGGCTCCCCGTCGGCCAGCGCCAGCACGATCACCGGCAGGAGCGGCAGCAGGTACAGCGCCTCGAAGGGCTTGTTGAGGAGCAGCAAGATCAAGAGGCCGGCGTTCAGAAGCAGGGTACGCCGCCAGACCGGCCCCCGCATCCACTCCCGCCAAGCGCCGCGGCGGGAGCAGGCGAACAGAAGCGCCGCCAGCAGGATCCCCTGCACCGCCATGCATAGAAAATCCAGTCCCATGCGAATGTTGGCCCAAATATATTCAACCAAATTCCAATGGGTGGTCCCATAGTAGGTCAGGAAACCGAGGCCGTACCGCGACAGTAACGGAATGAAGAACGGGAGGCCGGCCACCAGTCCGGCCACGAACACCGCGGCCCGGCGCATTCCCTCCTTCCGCTGCTCGTGGTTCCGGATGGAATCCAGGACGAGCCAGGCGATGACCGCGGCGGCCAACAGGGCCCAGCTCAGCCGGGTGGCCACCGCCAGGCCGGCGGATACTCCCGCGCCGAGCGCCGGCGGCCAGCCGCCGTCCGGATCATCGAGGCGCGCGAGGAACCACACCGAAAGCAGGGCGAGCGCCAGCCCCAGCGTGTAATCCATCGCTTCAAACGTGGCGCGCACCCAGACCGGCCACAGGCCGAACAGGGCCGTCGCCAAGAGGGCGGCGGTCGGCGAGGCGCGCGTCCGGCGCCGGATGAGCGCGGCGACGAGCCCCAGGGCGAGGACAGCCGCTAGCGCGCTGACAAGCTTGGCCGGCGTGCCGTGATCGGGATCGGCCGCCAGCGCCACCAGGAACTCGTGCAGCGGATTGCCGGGCAGGCGGGACGGGGTGTATACCCCCCGCTGGATGCGCAGCGCGGAGTCCGCCACCAGGTAGGCGTCGTCGTCGCTGCCCCAGGACACCGGCTCCGACGCCAGCGCCAGCACCAGGTAGAGCAGCGAGAGGCCGGCGACCAGGATCCACAGGCCCCGTTGGGCCCGCGCGCTCCACGGCTGCGGCGGGGGGAACGTCGTGTTCATGCCTCTCCCGGAAGGGGTCCGCGGTCCGGCGTCGGCCGGCGTCGCCCCCGTGTCACAGGTACAGCCACTCCACGCGGTCCGATTCCTGGTCGTAGATCACCGCCGACGCCTTGCCGCGGAGCCAACCGCAGCCCTCACCGGGATTGATCACCCGCGTCTCGCCGGTGCGGCTGGTCTCGGGCGTGTGGGTGTGCCCGTAGATGACCAGGTCGAAATCGCCGCTGTGGAGAAAGGCATCGAGGAAATCCGGCTCGTGCAGGAGCAGGACGCGCTGGTCGCCGATCTCCAGCCGCCAAGGCCGGTCGTGGACTTCCGCGAAGTCCTCCGCCCGCCGCCGGATGAGGTCCTTGTCGCCGTCGTTGTTGCCGAAGACGATCTTGACCGGCTTGCCCAGCGCGCGAAACGGCTCCAGTGAGAAGGGGGAGCACAGGTCGCCGGCGTGGACGAGCAGGTCGATGCCCTTCTCCTGGAAGATCCGCACGAACTCCCGGATATGGGTGATGTGGTCGTGGGTGTCCGAGATGATGCCGATACGCATGGAAACCTCCTGGGAGTCGCTGGGGGAATGATACCGGAAAAAGGTGAATGGGTGAATAGGTGAATAGGTGAATGGGTGAATCGGCGGAGAGGGGGGGAGATTGCGAATTGCGGATTGCGGATTGGAACCCCTTCCTGATTTCCTGAGTTCCATATTGAATTTGATTCCGGATTGCGGATCCTTTCGTGTGGTTCGTGTGGTTCGTGGTTTGGTTCTCTCCGGCGCTGAATCTATAATCCCCGATTGCGTTTTCCCCGCCGGACGGGCATAATGCCCGCGGAGGGTCCCCGTGGAGCGCAACTACCTCACCCACGAAATCGACAAGCTCATGGAGGAGAACCGCAAGATCCGCGGTGAAAACCGGACGTTCCAGGAACTCCTCGGCTTCCACCCGGACATGATCTTCCGCTTCCACGTCACCGAGAGTTTCTTCGAGTACGTCAGCCCCGCCGCCCAAGCCATCACCGGCTATTCCCCGGCGGAATTCTACGCCAACCCGTCCCTGCTGGAGTCCCTGGTCCCGCCCGAGTTCAAGCCTGTCTTCGACGAGTTCTGGCGCAGTTCCCTCTCCGGCCATCACGGCGGCGAGATCCAGTTCGTCCTCGAGCGGCCCTCCGGCGGGCCGCTCTGGACGGCCATGCGCTCATGGCCCATCCTGAACCGGATCGGCCGCCCGCTGGCGTTCGTGGGCAGCATCCGCGACATCTCCGAGCGGAAGCTCATGGAGGAGCGGATCCGTAAACTGGAAGGCCTCGTCCCCATCTGCGCGGGTTGCAAGAAGATCAAGAAGCCCGACGGCAGCTGGGAGGAGATCGAGGCCTACCTCAACCGCCGCTCCAACATGGACTTCACCCACAGCCTGTGTCCCGCCTGCCGGGACATCTATTTCCCGCCGCACCTCTGAGCGAAGAAACCCACTTCCCGACGGGAGAAACCCGATGTAAACTGTCTGGACACTTCCCGGCGGGCCGTCCCGCCTCCCAGGAGCG
>CAYOTD010000414.1:0-5230 GCA_964406685.1 uncultured Solibacteraceae bacterium
CCCACGCCGGTCGACGACAGACCGGCCAGCAGCGTGCCCGCTGCCACCGCCAGTCCCACGACCAGGCCCACGTCGAGAGCTCTCGGTCTTTTGCGATTCTCCGGCCGTTCCCGCGAGGGCGCGACCGCCGGGTTCACTGCCGCGGATGTGGACAACGCCGACCTCCGGCAGGGGTGGAGCACGTCAAGCGCCAGTTCAAGTCCAGTGGAATCAACATGCCAGACCGGCGGCGCCGCCAGGAATTCGTCGCCGGGGCGGAAGTGCGTCAGACTGGCCGAGCGTCTACAATCAGACTGATGGTGGTTGAGATCGAGGGCGTCCCGCTGCACCTGGCGCATCCGGATGAAATTCCGGTGCGGTGGGTGGGACAGGAAGAAGTAATGCGGCAACTGCTGGCCGCCTGGCTGGTGGTGGACCCGCAGGACCTGCCGATGAACCCGCGCCTGATCGGCAAGCCGGGGGTCGGCAAGACGACGCTGGCCTACGCCGCGGCCAAGCGGCTGGGCCGCGAGGTGTACATCATGCAGGCCACCGTCGACACGCGGCCCGAGGACCTGATCGTCACCCCCGTGATCGAGGGCGAGGGGCGGCTGCGCTATGTGGCCTCGCCCGTGGTTTCGGCCATGCTGCGGGGCGGGATCGCCATCCTGGACGAAGGCAACCGGATGAGCGAGAAGAGCTGGGCGTCGCTGGCGCCGTTGCTGGATGCGCGGCGATACGTGGAGTCCATCGTGGCCGGGATCAAGATCAAGGCGCATCCGCTGTTCCGGATTGTGGCGACGATGAACGACGACGCCTCCACCTTCGACCTGCCCGAGTACATCCACTCGCGGCTGCAACCGCAGATCCTGATCGATTTTCCCGAGCGCGAGGAGGAGTACCAGATCCTGCGCGAGAACCTGCCCTTCGGCGAGGAGCAGATCCTGCGCTACGTGACCGAATTCCTCCAGCAGGCGCACGTCTCCGACGAGCGCTACACGGTGCGCGACGGCATCAACGTGGCGCGGTATTGCATGAAGCTGCGGGCGGCGGCGGGCAAGGCGGCCGACGGCCCGCGGGCGATGCATACCGCGATCCTGGAGACCCTGGGCGAAGAGGCGCTTCGCTATGTCCCGCGGTCCTGAGGGTTCCAGGGACGATCTGGGCAGCCTGAGGCGCGGGCGGTTCGCTTACTTTCCGGTGGTGCCGGGAAGGCTGGAGTTCGCCGTCGAACTGCGGCGCCGGATTCTGCTGGAGCCGCCGCGGATCGTCGCGGTGGAGTTGCCCGGCGCGCTCGGCCCCGCCTATCGCAAGGCCGTGCAGCGGTTGCCGCAGATGTCGGTGCTGGTCTACGACGACGGCCGTCAGGAAGACCGCGCGGTCTACGTGCCGGTGGAGCCCGCCGATCCCTTCACCGAAGCGGTGCGCAGCGGGCTGGAGGCAACGAGCGAGATCCTGTTCATCGAGCCCGACGTGGTCGAGCGGCCGCACGTGGCGGACACTTACCCCGATCCCTACGCCATCCGCCGCGTGGGGCTGGAGAAGTACGTCGAGGCGTATCGCGTCCATCCACCGGGACGCACCGAAGAGGTGGCCGAGCACGCCGCCGCCATGGCCTGGAAGCTTCAGGGTTCGGACCCGGAGGCCGACATCCTGGTGGTGGTCTCGCTGAACATGCTGGACGCGCTGCTGGACGCTATGGAGCAGCCGCAGGAAGAGCCGCGGCCCTCGCGGAAGCTGCCGCTGAAGCCCTACGACGTACACCTGATCAACCCCCACCCGGAGTGTCTGGCCGAGATCACGGTGGAGTATCCCTACTTGCAGGCGCGTTACGAGCGGTTCCGCGCCGACCTGCTGGAGGAGAGCCTGATTGACCGCCAGCGGTCGCAGTTGGACCTGTTCCGCGACGCCGAGACGTCCTATGGGAAGAACACCGGCGATAAGGTGGAGCACTGGCAGCGCCGCATGATGGCGCGCTACACGCGTAACCTGGCGCAGCTTGCGGGCGACCTGGTGGCGGGGTTGTTCGACCTGACTGTGGCGGCGCGCGCCGTGGTGGACGACAACTACGGCTGGGAGGTCTGGAACACCGCCAACCAGTACGCGGCGCAGAAAGAGGCGAGCGAGCTGGAGACGGTCAACCTGTCGGGTGAAGAAGTGTGGATCCACATGCGAAAGCTGCGGCTACGGCGGCGGCTCCCCCGGCCCAAGCAGCGCCTGCGGCCGGCCAACCTCAAGATGCGCAAGCGGGAGAAGACGCCGGGGGAGTGGGCGCGCGAGATCGACGGCAACGCCATCTGCTCGTATCCGCCCGAGGACCTGGTGGTGGAGGACTATGGCCGCTTCCTCAAGCAGAAGGCCAAGAGCCTGCTGTCGGAGGAGCGCGTGAGGGTGGAGCCGTTCACCACCTCGCTGCTCGATGGGGTCGACCTGCGCGAGACCATCCGCAACTGGCACGAGCGGAAGATCTACGTCCGCCAGTTGGATCGCGTCGCCGGCGAAGTGGGGGCGGTGGTGGTGGTGTTCGATGAGGATCGCGAAAACCGCTACACGTATCTGACCACCTGGCTGGGCGAGAACCAGAACGAATCCGACATGGCTTACTACGCCACCCAGCCGTTCGAGCACATGGTGGGGCCAGGCATCGGACGAGCCGAGTACGGCGGGTTCCTGATGACGCTGCCGCCGCGGCGCATGGTGGACGTGTGGACGGACCCGGATTACGACTTCGCCGAGACCAAGCCGGAGCGGCTGCTGATGGCGGCGCTGGACTACTCGGTGCACCGGCTGGTGGTCTACGTGGCGGCGCGCCCGCCGCGGTCGATCTTCCGCTCCATCGCCACGCACCTGCGGCGGTCGATCCTGTACGTGCCGATCGGGCAGCTTTCCCCCTCGAAGCTCAAGCGGATTCGGGTCGTGCACGTGCTGGACGGCCACGACCGCCGGGCGAAGGCGAAGGATTACATCTGGTAGGGGGCGGCCTGCGGATGAAGTGGGGCGGCTGAGTGAGGGCGACCCCCGGTTCAGCCATCGCCTATCAGCCTGCACGACCCAGGTGCCGGGCGGTTGGAGTCAACTCCCGGGCGGACGACTAACCGGACGGAATCGTCTGTTCTTACCGTCGCGGCCCCTTTTGGAGGTCACGACCCAGCACGCCTGGGGGTGACAGGACTCTCAGGAGGCGGCTGGCAGACCATCGTGCTGAGCGCCCTGGACGAGCGGGTCCTGGTTTCCATCCCGGTGGCCGGCTTTGCCTCCAATGCTTCCAGCCTGGCCAACGGCGACATCGGCGACAACGAGCAGAGCGCCACGGACTTGATCGGCATCGCCGACTACGCCCACTTGGTGGCGAGGCGCGCTCCGCGTCCCACGCTGCTGATCAACAACGCCGAGGACAACTGCTGCTATCGCGGGCCGATGGTGCGGGTGGGGATCTTCGATCCCATCCGTCCGTTCTTCGGTCTGTTTGGCGCCGGCGGCAAGCTCGCCTACCACGAGAACACCGACCCCTCCACGCACAACTACCAGTTGGACAATCGCCAGCATGCCTATCATTTCCTGGTGCAGCACTTCGGGTTGCCGGTTCCCGGCCGGGAGATCCCCGTGGACGCCGAGATCAAGTCGTTCGCGGAACTGGTGGTGGGGCTGCCGCCCGGTGCGCTGACCATGGCGGACCTGGCCTCCAAACTGCCGGACGCTTCGAGCGCCGGCCCATGGGACCGCTCGAAAACGAACGATCCGGACTGCGCCAGGTTCTGCGCTGCCAGCCGGTGAAGATCGTGCGCCCGTGGCTGATCGCCAACACGAAGAACAAGGGACTGGAGACGCTTTCCTATCGGCTGGAGTTCAACAACGGGACCAGCGCCACGGCTGTCTGGCTCAAGGCGATTGCCGCGCCCCAGAATGCACCCGCCACTCTCGTCCTGCGCGACGAAGGGAAGCGCGCCGCGGGTTTGGAGATTTCCGAACGCGTCAACCGCGGCGAACAGGTTCTTGCGGAGGACCTGCTGTTCACCGGCGACATGGTTCCGAACAAGCCGGCGGCGTGGCTGTACTGGACCGGCATGGCTTCCCTGCGCGATCGTCCGCTGGGCGTTCGTGCGGCGCAGTTGACCGAGATATCCCGCTGGCTCGGCCGCCTCTCCGCACAACCGAAAATCCGGCTGGAAGCGACGGGCCTGCGCAGCCAGGTCGTGGCCCAGATCGCGGCGGCACTCGACCCGGGGCTGTTCTCGACGCTCGTGGTCCACAAGGGGATCCGCAGTCTCCAGTACCTTCTTGACCAGCCCGTCGAGATGACAACGGCGCCGGAATTGTTCTGCCTCGACCTGTACAAGCAGTTCGATCTCGACCGGCTGGACCGCATGTCCGAGGGAGTGCAGAAAGCGCCGTTTTGAGGCGGCCGGACGCTATCGGGACAATCCGACTATCCAGCCCGTAACGGTTTCGCCGCACGCCCGGCGGCCGCCAGAAGACGTTCGACGTTCCGGTAGAGGATCTTCTCCCGGTCCGCGGCGGTGAGGAAGGCGTTCCTGACCCGCGCAATCACGGCCGAGGGCTCGTTGATGGTGAAATCCGAGCCGTAAAGCACGCGGTCGGCTCCAATCTCCGTCACGGCCTTCTCGAGGATACCCACGCGCTCGATACCCGATCCGGAAAGATCGATGCAGGTGTTCTTGTGCCGGGTCACGATTCCGATGCGTCGGAAGATGTCCTCGCGGTTTCCGCCTAGGTGCGGGAACACGATCGCGTTGTCCTGGAAATTCCCGGCCAGGTATTCCATCTCGCTGGCGGTCGCATGAATCTGAATGACCAGGTTCAGCCGCGCGGCCAGCTTCATGACCTCGGCCCATTCCGGCGTGTCGTACTTGTAGCGGGTCATGTAGTTGCAGAACTCGCCCAGCCACACGAAGCCGTATTCCCTATGGCAGTGCTCGATCTCGCGCAGGGCCTCGTCGATGCGAAACGGCGTGACGACGCAGCTTCCCCGGAACCGGCCCTTGTACTTTTCGACATACTTCGCCACTTCGCGGTTTCCCTGCCGGTAGTCCTCCGGCGTCTGGGCGATGTTGCTCCACGAGGACGAAATCACGCCGCGCCTGACGCCGCAGCGGTCGAGGTAGGCGACAAACTCCGCCATGTTGCGCGTTACCGGGTGCCACTGGAAGTTCGTGCCGTTATCGCTGGGGATGTGGAGATGTGCGTCGAAGATGTCGTGGCATGTCTCGGCTTGGGCCTGGGCGGTAAGCCG
>CAYOTD010000415.1:0-5210 GCA_964406685.1 uncultured Solibacteraceae bacterium
GCCCAGGGGCTCGGCGGCTGGGTGTGGACCTCACCCGGCGTGCGCGTCTTCGGGCCGCCGTTGACGAACCCCATCTGGATCGCGGTCAACATGCTCCTGCGCGCCCGAGGCCTGCGCCTTGGCGCGGGCGCGACCACGCAGCAACTCGACTTCGCCGAGACCCTCTTCGATGTAGATGCGGCCGTGGCGGCGGCTGAGATCTGCAATGAGCAGGTGACGAAGCTCGTGGGCACGGGCACGGAGACCCAGTTCAAGTTCCGCGGCGTGATCCAGGAAGAGAAGCCCCTGCGCGATTGGCTCCAGGAAGCGCTCATGAACTGCCTGGGCTATTACACGTTCGCCTTCGGCAAGCTCAAGATCGGCGTCCGCGTGAACTCCTCCGTCGTCGAGGCGTTCACCGAGGGCAACATTTTGTTCCGCAGCCTGGAACTCGCGCCGCTCAAGCCCTCGTTCAACCACCTCACGGCCAACTTCGCCGACCAGGATTTCGAGTTCGTCAACAACAGCGTGGCGGTCTACGATATCGACCACGCCTCGCAGATCGGCGGCGGCGCCGGGCCGCTGTATCTGAAGTCGAACGTCAACCTGTGCGGCGCCTCCACCAAGTCCCAGGCGGCGCGTGTGGTGAGCGTGCGGCTGCGTGAGGAGCTGGGCGGCATCACGCCGGCGGAGTGGAAGCGGGCGCGCCAGGTCGCGTTCAAAACCACGGCGCTCGCGCTCAACACCGAGCCGGGCATGGTCTGCTCGATGACGCACCCGGACATGCCCGGCGGCAGCGGCGAGTTCCGCGTCACCTCCTGGCGGCTGAATAAGGACTTCTCGATTGACATCCAGGGCCGCACGACCACGGATTCGATGTACGACCTGGTCGCCGGTCCCAAGCCCGCCGATGTGGAGCCGTCGCCCGTGCCCGAGGAGATTCTGTACGACATCGGCGTGCCGGGCATCGTGCTGGGTACGCCGAGGCTGGGCGATTACGGCACGATCGCGCTCGACGATATCCAGGTGCAGCCGGACGCTTCCGGCAACATGAACATCGCCGGCGCGCACCAGGTGGCGCTGGCGCTCTATTACGTGGACGAACTGGCGACCGATCTTTGGGCGAGCCTCGATGCCGCCATCGACAAGGACACCGACCCGGTGACGGTCTCCTGCACGGTCAACCCCGAGTCAGCACACGCCTTCCGAGTGGGCGACTTCGTAGTGCTCAACGACGAGTCGGCGGACCCGGGCAATCCGGGCCGGCGATCGTATGAGTGCGCGCAGATCGCCGGCCCCGGCAACGAGGGCGACGTCGTCCCCTCCGGCAACTTCGTGCTCCAGCGCGCCTGGCCCGGCGTCGATCCCGGCTTCGCCACCTTCGGCACGCTACGGTGCGCACACCGCACGGGCATCCGGTTCTTCAAGCTCGACTACAAGATCTTCACCTACTCCGTGAAGAGAGGCTTCTTCCGGACGCCCGGCATCCCGGCGCGCGTCGAGGCGAAGCTGCCGTCCGCGTGCGTGGTCGCGATGCTCGTGGGTGTGGCGAACAACTTCGGCTTCGGGCCGTTCACGGTGTTTCCGCTATCGCACCACAACGAGCCGTTCATGCCTGGCGACCGGACTTGTTCCGGTGGCGCCTACACGTTCCAGATCCCCGGTGCGCTGGCGGTGCAGGACACGGTGGCGATTCCGATGAAGGTGCAGGACCCGGCTTCGATCCGCTGCATCTACGCCTACGTGCAGCAAGGGACCACGAACGGGCAGTCCGCGTACCTCGTCAAGATCAGCCGCGACAGCGGCGCGACGTGGGAGCCACTCGAGTACATGGGCATCGCGCAACGGGTCATTCCGCCGATACCCTTCAAGACCACCTACGACTCGCTGGTTGACCAAGGCTATGGCCGGCCGGAGACGCGCCGGTTGCCGTACAACGATTTCGGCATCATCCTCTACCAGGCGGTGAGCGCCGGCCCTAACCCGCAGACGGTCCCGACCGCCTCCTACGGCGCGAATCGACTGGGATTCGATGTGGGGGAGTTCGTCCACATCAACCTGGGCCATGCCGACGAGGAGTACGTCGAGGTGCTCGCGGCCGACCCGAACAACCAGACGTTCACAGCGGTCTTCACGAAGGATCACGCTATGGGCGCAACCGTCCGCCCAACCATCTGGCCGACGGCGATCCTGAACGAAGGTGACGATCTGGCGTTCGACATTCTGGCCGTGGCTTCGCCCGATCCGGGGGCGGACTTGACTGTTGTGATCCAGACGTGACAAGAAGAGGCCCGACAAACAGTCAGAACGTCTGACGGCGGCAGATCCCAAGAGCGCGGCTCAGACTGTGAATTGCCTTCATGAGTGGAGTAACCTGATCATACACGTGGTGTTTCTGCGCGGTCTCGTACGCAGAGCACAGTTCTCTCAAGGCTCTCAGGGGATGGCCAGTCGTCAGATGCGAGAGTGCCAGCCTTTTTCGGGCACGTATCGCGAAGGTCGGAACGGCTGCCTGATCAAGAAGTTGTACTCCTCTGGCAAGTAGGCGGGAGGCATCCTTCAGATTTCGCAGCCTCAGGTGCATCAGACCAAGATCAGAGGAGGCCTCTCCGATGCCGCCGTCGTCACCGCGAGCCTCGCGCATGCGGAGTACTTCTTGGAAGATCGTCAATGCATCTTGGGCCCTTCCAGTCTGCGCGAGAATATGCCCCTTGATGGCGAGGTACCCCGACAAGTCCCCTGAGGCACGGTGCAGGGCCTTGTCTATATCGACCAGGGCCAACGTGAAGTAGTGTTCTCGCTCCTGCGGGGAGGGCATGAGCTTGGCAATCGAGTAGTATTCGCTTGCCCGAGCTCCGGCGGTTCCTTGGATATAGTATTCTGCCGACTCGTCCTGTGCATTTGCGTCCATCCTCTCCCGGACGCGGAGTGAACTGTTGACGGCAGCGAGACGGCCTGCGTAGAGGTGGCCGTGGAGACCATACCACGCAGCAGCGCTTGCCCACGCTCCGAGCGCCTTGTCCCAGTACGGAAGATATTCCGAGAATGCGGCGTCGTCGTAGGGGGCCGCTGAAAGCTCCCGCAATGCAACCCACATGCGAGTGAGCCTCTTCTCAATGTCCGGCTCCTGGGCTATCTGATTCAGCAGGACCTTGATGTGGTCCTTATCTGGTCGTCTAGACACAGGACGAAATGTCTTGTCAAAAAGCTCGATGTCCGGTCTGGGGTGCCCGCGCACCATCGCAAGCTGCTTCACCAAATTTCGGAGGGACACCGACCACTCTTTTCGTCTTCCTCGCTGTGTTCTGTCGAGCACCCTCTTGATTCCGTCCAGCACGGTTTGTCTTGGTTGTGCCGTGTCGGGGATCATGCCTGGCCGAATAGTACGAATGACGTCCAGGAGCCCAGACAACCGTTGGTCAGGATTGAATGGCTCCATCAGAAAAAAGTGGGCGTTGCTGTGGTAAAGGGCCGATTGGTAGATTTCCGTTTCGAGAAATGAGACAGATTCGGCGTCTTCAAACACGCTCGTGCCGTAGACGTCTCGCAAAACGCAAATGAAGACCTTCGATCGCCGGATCTGCTCCACAAGCGTATCAACGATCGTGAACCGCGGTACTCCCTTGGCCGGGTCCAGGTCTTCCGGGACGACCCAAATCCTCTCCTCGGCGAGGCTGTAGATCTCCTGCCTAACGTCCATGAAATTGCGGAAAGCGGACGATAGAAAAACATCCCGCTCGGTGCTCGGCAATGGATTGGCGGTCACAGGTTCAAGCAGTTTCCCAGTTGGGATCGCAGGTGATTCCGACAACCAGACTTGAATTCTAGAACATTCGTCGTACCACCGCTGCGCGTCAGTCTGCCAGAGCGACCCGATGCCCACAGAACCAGTCAGGATGTTCGACCCGCGCCTGAACCTCCACTTACAGGGCTTCTCGGGCCGGGCCGCCACGACCACCATCCATGACGCCACCGAGACCGGCCTGTCCGTTTCCGGGATCTTCCAGGCGGCCGAGGACTTCGCCGTCCTCTGCCTCTACAACGCCTACGACTACTTCAATCATCTGCGCCTGAAGCATCTGCCGCGAACGGACATCTCCGGTCTGCGCCTCGAGTTCGACATCGAGTACGACCACGAGCTCGACGGGGCCATGCGCTTCGACGCGCCGAAGTACCCCAGCGTCTCCTGGGACGCGGTCACCTTCATCACCGGCGCGGGCGACGTGCACGAGGTCCCGATCCTCCCGCACGCCACCGTCATCTCGGGATCGGAGACGCCCGCCAGCCTCCAGCTTGAAATCAGCGCGGAAGCGCCGGCCTTCGGGGTCGACTACTACCACTTTCATTTCCGCGACACGCGCTACACCGTCGCCCACACCGAGTGCATTCGGGAGACGCAATTGACCCAGGACGTGCAGGGCGGCGGCGAGACGTGGATCGCGGTCGAATCGATTGAAGGCTTCCGCGCGGGCGACTGGGTCTACATCGAGCGCGGGGGCGCCAACGAGGAACTGGTCTTCCTGCTCGAGGTGGACCAGCTTCAAAACCGCCTCCGCGCCAACGTGACCATCACGCATCCGGCCGAGAGCTTCGTCACGCTGCGGGTCGAGGGCTATCACATTGCCGAAAGGTTTGCGGCGCTGATCAACGATCCCGGCGAGCCACCTGGCCGGTACGGTCCCTGCCAGGCGGCAGTGATTACGGCTGAGGGCGGCACATCCAGCGTCCGCACGGGGCCGGGCGATCCCATCGCCTCCTACCTGCGGATCTCGTTCCTGCCAGATTCGGGCTACGGCAAGCTGGGCAACCTCGACCGCGTCCTCGCCACCTCGGGCCACGTGCCGCTCGTAGCTCCGTACCCGCCGGACTACGATCCGGCCGAGGACGTGCAGTCCGGCTGCTGGCTTCAGGACGGCGCGCGTTTCACCGGCGGCGACACCGACAAGAAGTACCGCGTGACGCTCGATTTCACACAGCCGCTCCTCGACAAGAACGGTGACAGCGTGCCGATGAACGACTGCCGCAAGATCTACATGGTCTTCGCGCCACGGTTCGAGCGGGTCGAGGAGGAACTGGAGATCGGCGCCTTCCTCACCGCCGACGCGCAGCCCGGCGACACAGTCCTCCAGGTGGACGACACCGGCGCACTCTCAGGAGGCCGATACTACATCGGCGACGCCTCAAGCGAGGAGCGCGTGCTTCTGGTTTCCGTGGACTCCGGCAGCCAGATC
>CAYOTD010000416.1:0-5207 GCA_964406685.1 uncultured Solibacteraceae bacterium
CCACGCCTTCCGGGGTGAGAGTCGCTACTTTCTACGCTTTTCCGGGCATTCTCCTTGAGCCCGCGCGGAGCTTCAGCGCCGCCGCATCTCACTCATACCGCAAAGCCTCGATCGGCTCAATCCGCGAAGCCCGCAAAGCCGGCAAAGCCCCAGCCGCGATCCCCGTAATCCCCAACACAGCAAACGTCCCCAAAACCGTCCCCACATCGTCCGCAGTAAGGCCGAACAGCAAACTCCCAACCACCCGCCCCAACCCCAGCGCTGCGCGTATCCCGATCTCTCCCCTGCCCCGCGCGATCCCGTAGCCGTGCTGCGGCCCCATCCCGGCCAGCGTCTTCAGCACCATGAGGGCGAGAGTGCCCCGTCAGACCTCGTTCTTCTCCACTGGGAATCCCACAACAAACAGGATCCCCATCCGAGGGGGGGCAGGCTTTTAGCCTGTCCCGATGGGCCGATGGCCCACGAAGTGTCATGAAAACCGAGCTGAGCCGGGCCGCCTCTGACTCTGTGGACCGGGGCGGTGGAGGTCGAAGCGGCAGTGGGTAGGTAGAGACCGTCAGCCTGTCTGATCCGGAGCGTGCGTTTGAACGAACAAGTGCGCATCGCCGATACCAGTTCTGGAATTGGCGGTAGCGCGAAATGGTGCGTAATCCTTGGTTGGTACGCTCTCCGCCTGGGTCCAGAAAGGCAACCATGGAATCGTACAAGCTGGCCGGCATCGACGTACACAAGAAGATGCGAGCGGTAGTGGTGGCGGACGCGGCGGAACCGGGCGAGTACCAGTTCCAGCGCCGCAAGTTCGGCACGGGGGCGGGAGATCTGAACTTGCTGGCCGACTGGCTGGCCGAGCAGGGGGTCAAGGAAGCGGTGATGGAATCCACCGCGCAGTACTGGAAGCCGGTTTGGCAGGCGCTGGAGGGGCAGTGCCAGCTTCACTTAGCGCAGGCCCATTCCAACCGTGCGCCGAAGGGGCGGAAGAGGGACTTCATCGACGCCGAGCGGCTGGTGCGGCGGCACGTGGCCGGGGAGCTCATTGTCAGTTTCGTGCCGGGGGAGCAGCAGCGGTTGTGGCGCAGCATGACGCGCACCAAACAACAGTTGACACGCGAAAAGGTCCGGCTCCAGAACCAGATGGAAGCTTTCCTGGAAGAAGCGCGGATCAAGCTTTCCAGCCACCTGAGCGACCTGCTGGGTCTGAGCGGCAGAAGGATGCTGCAGGCGCTGGCCGAAGGAGAGACGGACGCAGAGCGGATCGCCGGCTTGGCGGCGCAGGGACTGCGGGCTACCCCAGAGGAGTTGCGCGACGCGCTGAGCGCGGCGGCCAACCCGAGTCCCTTGCATCGTCAGATCCTAAAGCTGTTCCTGGAACGGCTGGCGCTGATCGAACCCCACAGGGAGACCCTGGACAAGAGTCTGGGACAGGCACTGGGCGAACACCAGGAGTCGGTGCAAAGGCTGGCGGAGGTTCCGGGGCTGGGAGCGGATTCGGCGCAAGAGATTATTGCCGAAGTGGGAGTGCACGCCGCCACCTTTCCCTCGCCGGGTCAACTCGCCTCGTGGGTGGGGTGTTGTCCCGGTCGGGAAGAGTGCGGGCGTGTCTCCAAGCAACCACTCGCGGAACGGAAACCGGACCATGCGGCGCATTCTCACGCAGGCGGCCAACGCTGTGGTGAAAGCGAAAGGGAGCGTATTTGAAGCCTTGTATCGCCGCCTGGTGCCACGGCTCGGACACGGCAAGGCCATCTGGGCGGTGGCCCATCGGCTTTGCCGGGTCGTGTGGAAGATTCTGCACGTCGGCGCAAGCTATGAGGAACGGGGGAATCGCCCCAACCCACATGCGGTCCGGCAACGTGCCAACCGACTCATCCGAGACCTGCGTCGTCTTGGCTATCAGGTGCAACTGTCGCCCGCGAACCCGCCGGTGACCGCGTAACAGGGGTTTTCAATGGTGCCGCCGCGCTTCGGCGCGGCGTAGGTTCGGACTACGCCCGCAACCGCGCAGCCAGCCCAGCGATCGAAGCCGCCTCGTAAGCGCCCGTCAACCGGCAGATGACCCGCCCCGGAGCAGCCGCCGCAACCGCCTCGACGGTTTCCGGCGCCGTATCCCGCCCCAGCTCCACGCTGGGCGTAGCGTTGAAGTACCGGGCGATAGCCGCCATCCCCGCTACCGCCATCGGATCCAGGCTCGGCGAGACCGAGTAAACCGCCCGCCCCCGCGACTTCAACCACTGCAAGCAAAAGACGAGTTCGCGCGGAGCGATGGGCGCCTCCGCCGCCGCGAAGGACAACTCAAACTCGAAGGCGCGTCCCAGCCCCGACGCCGCGCGCGTTTGCCGGACGAAGTCGTACAACTCCTCGGCCGCCTTCAAGCTGCGATCGAGCTTCCGCGCCAGTTCGACGATCTCGCCCTCGGCGAAGGCGTAGACGTCGTCGCCGATCTCGATGGGGCGCGCGAACGCCCCGAACAGCCAACTCCGCTCCTCGTCCGGATACATCTCCTCGAAGCGTCCCGCGCGCTCCCGGCCCGCCAGCCGCGAGGTGTCGACGACGAACCGCGTGCAGCCGGCCCGCGCGCGGATCGCCGCCTTGACGCCATCGAGGTCGCCCTCGACGACAATGCGTTCCGTCTCCAGGGCGAACCCCTCCCGCCAGCCGGCGCGGATCGCGGCCCACAGCGCGGTCTCGTAGGGCGCCGCGACTCCCGCCCAGTTGGTCCCGGTGTTGCGAAGAATCTGGCGGAACGCTTCGAACGCCTCCGGCAGGCTGATTTCCGGGGCCGTTCCACCGCCGGCCACGATGGCCGGCTGTGTACCCTGCGGGCGCGGCAGGAACGCACGGTCCAGCGTTTCGGCCACCACCCGGATGTTCTCGCTGTTGGCCGGACCGAACGGAATCGCGTTCACCACCACTTCGCGCCCTCCGTCCGGCCGCATTCTGCCCAATAGCAGCGCCTTCGGGAACAGCGCGCTGGCCGGCGCCGAAGCCGACGCCAGGTGCAGCAGCAGCGGAACCGGCGGCTGCTCGGCCAACCCGTCCACCGCCACGTAGAAGACCTGGTGCACCGTATCCCGGACCAGCGACCCGATGTACGGGCGGATGGTCGTCAGCCCGAGGGATCCCAGCCGCGCGCCGATCCGGGCGCGGGCCTCGTCGTTCAGGGCCCTGCCCTCCATCTGCTGGAAAACGAAATCGGCCAGCGAGGCCGCCTCACTGGGCCGGACGGGCAGATTCAGCGGAATTGGGATCAACGTCAACTCCTTGCGGCCCCTCGGCCGTCAGGTCGAGGGATCTCAGATACTCTCGAAAGGACGCGCCCAGGTCGGGCCGCCGCAGCGCGAACTCCACCGTCGCCTTGAGGAAGCCCAGCTTATCGCCCGCATCGTACCGCTTCCCCTGGAACTTCAGGCCGTACACGGGCCGGCTCTTGAGCAGGTGCTTCAACCCGTCGGTAAGCTGGATCTCTCCCCCGGCGCCCGGCGGGACCGCCTCCAGCGCGTTGAAGATCTCCGGCGTCAGCACGTAGCGCCCGATAATGGCCAGCCGCGAGGGGGCGTTGGCGCGCGACGGCTTCTCCACCATGCTGCGAATGCGGAACAGGCATTCGCGCGAGCCGTTGTGGTCCACCGGCTCCGCGTCCACGATGCCGTATGCCGACACCGTCTCCTCCGGCACCTCCATCAGCGCCACCACCGCGGCGCCGAAGTACCCGTAGACGTCCAGAAGCTGGCGCAGGCAGGGCGTCTCGGCGTCGATGACATCGTCCGACAGCACCACCGCGAACGGTTCCGGTCCCACCAGGTCGCGCGCCCGCAGCACCGCGTGCCCCAGCCCCAGCGCCTCCTTTTGCCGGATGTAGGCCACATCGATCATGTCCGACACCGCACGGACGCTTTCCAGCAGCTTGTTCTTGCCGCGCGATTCCAGCATCTGCTCCAGCTCGAAGCTGACGTCGAAATGATCCTCGATGGCGCTCTTGCCGCGCCCGGTCACGATCAGGATGTTCTGGATCCCCGACTGGATCGCCTCCTCCACGCCGTACTGGATCAGCGGCTTGTCGACCAGCGGCAGCATCTCCTTGGGTTGCGCTTTGGTGGCGGGAAGGAAGCGGGTCCCCAGACCCGCCGCCGGAAACACGGCTTTGCGTACGCGCGGGATCATCCTCTTCATTCTATTCCGGTGGCATATCCGGCCGGTACCGGAGTTGTATTGCCCCGGACCGCGCAACCTGCTTACAAAGGTAAGAATGGAGGACATCCGCAAGGATCTTGCCCTGGAGCTGTACGAGAAGGCGTTCACGCTCCTCCGGCAGGGAGATCTCGAGCTGGCCGAGGGCCTTCTGCTCCGCTCCATCGAGGTCCACCCCATCGCCGACGCCCACGCCTGGCTCGGCTGGTCCTATCAGCGCCGGGGACGGCTGGACGAGGCCATCGCCGAGTGTAAGAAGGCCATCGCGCTCGATCCCGCCCTGGGCAACCCCTACAACGACATCGGCGAGTCGCTGATCGAGCTGGGCCGCGAGGAGGAAGCGGTCGAGTGGCTGGAGAAAGCCACCCGCGCCACCCGCTATGCCACCCATCACTTCGCCTGGCACAACCTGGGCCGCATCTGGGCCGCCCGCGGCCTCTACAACAAGGCGCGGGAGTGCTTCGAAATGGCCCTCGAGATGGAGCCCGCCTACGAGCCGGCCCTAACCTCCCTGGCCGCCCTCCGCCGCCAGGTGCAGTAACTCCCCCGCCCCTACAGCTTGATCCACCACCGCAAGTGGTCCGCCACCACCTTGAACCCCTCGGACTCGTACAACCGGTTGCCCGCCGTGTTGTGCGCCAGGCATTCCAGGTGGGCGTGCTCGGCGCCCCGCTCCTTCATGTGCGCCATGAACCCCCGCAGGATCTCGCGTCCGTAGCCCTTTCCCTGCTCCCGCGAATCCACCGCCACCAGGTTGATGTAGGCGGATCGCGTGGCCTCGTCCAGAGTGCCGCTGGCGAAGGCAACGATGCGCCCCTCGTCCTCTCCCAGCAGGACCGTCTCCTCGTCGAAGGCGTGCTTCACGCGCATGCGCCATCGCGCGCGCCAGTCCAGCCCATTCAGCGGGCCGAACATCTCGTCCACGGTTCTAAGCCACGTGACGGACGAGAAGGCTTCAATGACCATCGGTTCGACAACGGCGTAATCGGCGGGAGCGGCAAGGCGGAGTGTGAGCGGCATCA
>CAYOTD010000417.1:0-5204 GCA_964406685.1 uncultured Solibacteraceae bacterium
CAGCACCGCCGGGTCCTGGTCAACGAGATGATCGCCTCGGTCCTTCTCGACTACCTGCGCATCTCGCGGCCCGAGACCGCACTGGTCGAGATTACGCCCGAGTTCCTGGCCGCCAATCCGGACGTTCACATCCAACTGGGCACCCGGCGGGAGCCGGTGACTCCTGGCTGGCACTTTGGCTCCCGCCACCCGGGCGATCCCAACCGCACCGCCGTCTACGACTTCCTCCCCGACGCCCTGCTCTCCCAGGTCGTCAACCGGCGGGAGTTCCTGGGCGTGCTGGCCTTCGACAAGTGGGCCGGGAACGCCGACTCGCGCCAGGCGATCTTCTTTCGCGCCCGCCTTAAAGAGTGGACCTCGTCCGCCGAGACCCACCCGCTGCGGAAAGGTTTCATCGCCTTGATGGTCGATCACGGCTTTCTGTTCGACGGACCGCACTGGGACTTCTGCGATTCCCCCCTTCAGGGTCTTTACTTCCGCCCCCTGGTCTACGAAGGTGTCAAAGGATGGGAGGATTTCGAACCCTGGCTCTCCCAGATTCTGGACTTTCCGGAAGAGATCGTGGACGACGCGGCCAAGCGCATCCCGCCCCAATGGATCGAGGGCGACGAGGAGGCCTTCGCGCGGCTGCTGGAACGCCTGCTGGCGCGGCGCAAGCGCGTGCCCGACCTCCTCCGGGAAGTCAAGCGCGGCCGCATCGACCCCTTCCCCAACTGGAAGTGATCCCCCCAAGGCCTTCAGCTATTCCGCCCGCGGCCCCACCGTCGACAAATCGATCGCCTTGAACCCGATCTTCTCCGCCGGAGATCCCGGACGCAGCCGGAAATCGAAGTTCGCCGGATTCACGAACAGCGGATCGGCGATGATCGACCCCACATCCTGCCCCGCCGCCCGCCACTCCTCGAGCGTCTTTCCGGCGAAGCTGATCCCAGCCGAGCGCACGTCGAAGTAGAGATTGCGTTCCATCTTGTACTTGTCGCCGGTCCAGTTCGAGCCCAGCAGCCGACCCCGGTCGAAGTAGACGATATTCCCCGTGAAGGTGAACGAGACGTGCGGTTCCACGCGCGTGCGCATCAACTGGAACTCGTCGTTCAGGGCGAAGATGTTGTTGCGCACGATGTTTTCGCGCCCATAGTGCTGGTGGAATCCCGCGCTCTTGCACCGGTAGACCACGTTGTTCTCGATCAGCATCTCGCTGGACCCCTCGTCCGGGTAGATGCCCCAGCCGCCGTAGGTGAACGAAGCGATGTCGTGGATCAGGTTGTTACGGATCACCGTGCCCGGCTGCATGCCAAGGGTATAGATGCCGCCCATGTCCGACAGCATATGCTTGCCGATGGAGTGCAGGTGATTGAATTCGATGGCATTGCGCTTGGACTGGTTCGGCCCGTAACCCCAGGTCCAACCGGCGCTGATGGCGGTGTAGTAGAGGTCGTGTATGTGATTGTGAGCAATGGTGTTATGGCTCGCCTGGCCGATCCAGACCCCCACCGCCGGCGGGAACACCTGCCCCAGGTCGTGCAGGTGGCAGTCGAGAACTACGTGCTCCCAGACGCGCTCGGCGTCGTTGTCGCGCTGCACGGTCTCTCCGATCTTGATGCCTCCTCCACCCGCATCGGCGATCTCGGTCCGCACGACGCGGTTGCGCTTCGAACCCCTCCCGAACCAGATGGCGTAACCGCCGATCTGGCGGAATACGCAGCGCTCGATGGCGCAATCCTCCGCTCCCTCGGCTTCAAACGCCGACGGCGCGGTCATCACCGACGCCTGCATGTCGGCGTAGCCCTTAGGTCCCATGGTCCAGTCGGCGTGGGCGAAGTGGATGCCGCGGAACACCACCGTGTGAACCTTCTCGCCACGCTCCGGCCGGCCTTCGAGCTTCACCAGCAGGGTGAGCGCGGGCGCGATCACTTCTTCCTTTGACAGATCCTCGCCCGCCAGCGGCCGGTACCGGACCACGCCCGCCTTGCGGTCGATCTGCCACTCCCCGGCCGCGTCGAGCGCATCCGGCGCGTTCTCAATGTAGTACCGCGCGTCGGTCTCGCGGTTCGAGGGGCGCGGATTGCTGGCGAGCCTCGCCACATGGACCGCGGGGTCGACCGACACGATCGGCATCCGGATGTCGGCCCAGGCCAGCAGTGCCACCACCTCGGCCTCCGTCCCGGCCCACTCCGGCTTGATGTCGCTGCCGCGATACTTCAGCGCGAACGGCGCGTCCTTGTCCTTGGGGCTGGGGCCGTCGATCCGCAGGAAACCGAAGTTGGGTGTCCGCGCCCGCTGCGCCCGGCGGCCGCTGATGAAAAGCTGCCGGAAGTAGGGCTCGCCCGCGGGCGCGCTCCAGACGCCGTTCGCCCCCTTCGTCCAGCCCTGGATGCGGCGCCCGCCGCTGATCACCACGCGCTCGCCGGGGGCGGCGTCCCAGATGGTGTTGGAATCCTCGGGCCCCAGCCTGAGCGTCTCCGGAAGGTAGTAGGTCCCGCCGGAAATCCGAACTGAGACGATGGTCTGGGGCGATTTGGCATGGATCGCGCGAACCGCGTCGCGCGCCGCCGCCAGCGTCCGGATGGGTCCGGTGGGGGAAACCGTGACCGTCTGCGCCGGCAGAAGGGCGGCGCCCACGAGCAGCAAAGAGAGAGTCCGCATAGAATTCATTCCAGTATGATTTCGTACCATGGCGCCAGCGCCGCACCATCGGCCTGCAAGTGCAGGCGGAAGCCGCCCTCGACCGCTTCGACGTCGCGCGCGGCCAGCGGCGCCAGCCGCCCGCCCGCTCCATCCAGCGGGTAGACCGTGATGCCCTTGGCCGGAGTGCGTATGGTTACGAAGGCCTCCACCCGCTCCATCCAGACGGGCCGGTTGCCGCCGTTGAGATTCCCGGTGGGCTTGGTGGCCAGGTCGGGCTCCAGGGTCCACCAGCCGGTGGTTGAGGGATAGTTGACCAGCCGCTGCGGCCGTTGCGGGTCTGCCCCGGGTTGCGTGCGCAGCGTGTGGCCCGGATTGGTCAGCAGCATCCAGCGGGATTCGGCCAGCGGCGCCTGATCGACCGGCGTCAGCACCACGGCCGCGAAGCCGCGCGCCGCCGGAGCCAGTTTGACATCGATGGCGCCCGCGGTCTGCTTCGCCTGTCCGGCGAAGCCGATCACCGCCGCCGCCCGGGGCGAGTGAAGGCGAAACAGCCGCGCCTGCGGGTCGTAGGTGAAATCGCCGGTGTCGGCCGCCAGCGGTGTGGCGGCCTTCTGGCGCGCGGCTTCGGGGACCTCGCCCTCGCCGTCCTTGACCAGTTCGACGCGGCGCACGAAGACCGAGTTCGGGTCGAATCCGAACAGCGCCGTGAGGAATCCGCCGACCGCCCCGTTGCGCTTCTCGCGCGTGGCCCGCAGCCGCTGCTCGGCCGACACCGGAATGCGCAGCGGCTCCACTCCGGCCCGAATCGCGTCGGAGCGGAACAGCCAGGCCGCCTGCCCCAGGGTGGCGAACTTGGTCCAGTCGCCGTTGATGTTGAAGCCGTTCGGCACGCCGTCGTCCCATCCGCGGCTGTGCGAATAGGCGAAGTGCATGATCGAGTCCCAGTCCTGGAACGCTCCGAAGACGGCGAGGGTGGTGTCGATCTCGGCGGCGTGGGTGTTGGGCCAGGGCTGGTTGTACTCGCTCACCGTGTAGGGGCGGCCGGCCTGCCGCGCGATGGCCATCGTCTGGAACGACGTCATCCCGCTGCCCGCGCTGGATTGGTCGCGGATGCGCCAGTCGCGCCCGTCCCAGGAGACGTTGGGGAAGCTGTAGTGGTCGACGTAGAAGTGGTTGTCCTGGTAGTCGAGCGAGTCGTGCGAGTCGTAGTTGAGCAGCCCGCCGTAACCCATCTGCGTGCCCGCCACCGGCGTCAGCCGGCCGGCCGACTCGCGCACGGCCTTGAGCATGTCGTCGAGATACGCCTTGTCGCGCGCGGCCAGAAACAGCAGGTAGTCGTTCAGGCGCGCCGCCGTGCCGATCTCGTCCTGCCCCACGCGCGCGATGTTGGCCGCCTCCAGCGATTCGCCCTCGCCCAGACCGCGCCGCCCGGCGCGGCACACACGCCAGCCGCGCACCAGCAGCGGCACGTCCAGCGCCTGGAAGTAGAGGCCGAAACGCCCGACGCCGTCCATGCCCCAATCGGGCGTGAAGGCAAGCGTGAACTTCTGCCATTGGCCGGTGACCGCCACCGTGCGGGCGGCCATCTGGCGCCACGGGCTGGTGTTCTGCTTGACGTCGATGTTGATGTTGCGCGCGGCGCTGTCGGCCGCCTCGACGCGCAACTCCACCTCGGCCAGGTACGGCACATTCGGCTCAATGGAGAAACCCACCTGCTTGATGATGAACTTCGACCCGCGCCGCGTGACTACCGCCCGCACGGTGGGCGCCGCTTCTCCCTCCACCCGCTCGAAATAGCCGTCGCTGTCGCTGGCCTTTTCGATGACCCAGTTGCCCTCCAACAGCGAGGTGCCATCGGCTTCGGTTGTGCCCCAGGCCGCCCGCAGCGCTTCCGTGGTCGAGTACTTCGCCGCCAGGAAGGCGTTCCACTGTCCGGTGAAGACGGTCTCGTACTCGCCCGTCAGGTGCTTGTCGAGGTTCGACACCTGCCACTCGCGCACCAGCGACGTCTCGTTCTCGATCTCGACCATGGCCAGCACCGGGTCGTCGTTGAGGCCCAGGGCGCCCATCACCTTGCTCGTGTACTCGGTCTGCAACTCGACCATGCGCGGGTGGATGATATGCAGCGGCTTGGAGTGCGTGGGCATCGCCGGATGCGCGGGGACGCCATCCACTGCCGGGCGGAACACGTAGCCGACCTTCAGGTTCAGGTTGCAGTAGATGCCCTCGGCTTTGAACGCGTCCAGCAAACCGCGCAGCCGCTCGACCGCCAC
The DNA here is from genome assembly GCA_964406685.1 of uncultured Solibacteraceae bacterium. Lineage (GTDB taxonomy): Bacteria > Acidobacteriota > Terriglobia > Bryobacterales > Bryobacteraceae > JACQZT01. The sequence continues at coordinate 4,899 of CAYOTD010000417.1, forward strand.
CGGGTTCAGCGTCGGGAACGGCCCCGTGGTCAGGAGGCTGTTGGCGTTGGCGGCGGTGGAGTCCGGCTGCGAATCCATGTGATGCAGCCGGACCAGGTTGACGCCCAGCCGTCGCAGGCGCCGGGCGATGCGTTGGGCGTCTTTCGTCTCGGGGAAGTTGGCGCCGAAGCAAAGGTTGACCCCGAACAGCCGGATCCGCTCGTCGTCGCCGGTGTTGGGTGCGAGGTCCGCCCCCACCCGCGAGAAATGCCCGTCGCGCACAAACAACCGGTCGGCGGCAGTGAGCGCCCGGTTCAGGTGGCTGAC
>CAYOTD010000418.1:0-5199 GCA_964406685.1 uncultured Solibacteraceae bacterium
CCGCCGCCCCCGGCCAAGAACCAGTTCCTGGACGCGGAGTGGCTCAAACTCGTCCAGTTCGCCATCTCCGAGGCCAACCGTCTCGGCCTGCGGATGAGCATGAATCTCAGCACCCACGCCGGCTCGCTCCACGCGCCCTGGAACATGGGCGATAACCGGCCCAAGAAGCTGGTCTGGACCTCCGCCGACATCAGCGGCCCGGGGCGCGTCTCGATGCAGCTTCCCGCCGAAGCCGGCGCCCCGGCCTGGGATGTGGCCCTGCTGGCCGTTCGCCGCGGCCCCTCCTCCGGCGGCCCCGCCACCGCCGCCGCTTTCTCCGGCCCGTGGCGCGACATCCAAACCGAGTTGCCCGCCCAATCCGGCGCCCCCGTGGCCGAAGTGGTCGACCTCACCCGCAACGTGAGCGCCGGACATCTCAACTGGGACGCGCCCGCCGGCCAGTGGACGCTGCTGCGCTTCGCCTACGTCATCATCCCGGGATTCGACCTGACCGTCGACGTGCTCAACCAGAAGTCCGTGGAGAACTACTTCCAGCGCATGGCCGGCCCCATCCTCGCCGGCGCGGGCCCGCTGGCCGGCAAAGCGCTCACCCACTTCTACAGCGTCAGTTGGGAGGGCGCCGCCCCCACCTGGACCCCCGGCTTCGAAGCCGAGTTCCAGAAGTATCGCGGCTACAGCCCCATCCCCCGCCTGCCTGTGCTGGCCGGGATGACCGTCGGCAGCCGCGAGGAGTCCGCCCGCTTCCAGGCCGATTTCAGCCGCGCCCTGGGTGACTGCTTCCTCGTCAACTGCTACGGCAAGCTGCGCGAGCTGAGCAACAAGGCCGGCATCCAGTGGCACGCCGAATCCGGCGGCCCCTGGGGCGCCACGCGCGGCCTGTTCTTCCGCCAGGCCGATCAGCTCGAGTTCTGGGCCCGCAACGACATGCCGCAGGGCGAGTTCTGGCAACCCGCCAGTGAGAACTCTCCGCCTGCCACCACCCGCGCCAACACCCGCCGCACCGCCATGGCCGCCCACATCTACGGCATCCCCATCGTGGCCGTGGAGGCCTTCACCCACATGATCTCCCACTGGATCATGTACCCGGCGCGGCTGAAACCCAACGCCGACGACGTCTTCATCGACGGCGCCAATCACTTCATCTGGCACACCTTCAGCGCCTCGCCGCCCGAGTTCGGCAAGCCCGGCATCATCTATTGGGCGGGCACGCACGTCAACCCCAACGTCACCTGGTGGGAGCAGTCCAAGGCCTTCTTCGACTACCTGGCCCGCTGCCAGCACATGCTCCAACAGGGCCTGCCGGTCAACGACGTGGTCGTCTACACCAGCAGCCGCAACAACTCCATCTGGGGGCACGACGAGAAGTGGAGCCCTTCGGCATCCCTGGTCCTGGGCAAGGGCTACAAGCACGACGTTATCAGCCGCGAGGCGTTGCTCGACCGCCTGTCGGTGAAGGCCGGCCGGCTGGTTCTGCCCGGCGGCGTCTCCTACAAGTTGCTGGTCGTCGATCTGGATGAAGACGACATCGCCCCCGAGGTGCTTGTCAAGATCGACGCCCTCGCCCGCGCGGGCGCCACGGTGGTTCTTGGGAAGCGCCGCCCCAACGTCGCTCCCGGCCTGAAGGATTTCCCCTCCGCCGACGCCAAGGTCCGCCAGCTTGCCGGCCAGCTTTGGGGCGAGGGCAGCCATCCGTTCCGCAAGCCGCTGGGGCAGGGCGTGGTCATCGGCGGCACGCCGGTGGATGAGGCCCTCGCCAAGGCCGGCCTCCCGCCCGATTTCGAAGGCCCGTTCCAGTTCACCCACCGCCAGGGTGGCGGCGCCGACATCTATTTCCTCGCCGGGGAAGGCACGGCGGAATGCACCTTCCGCGTCAAAGGCCGCGAGCCGGAGCTGTGGGACGCGGTCACAGGACACCTTCGCCCCGCCGACGCCTACCGCGCCACCACCGACGGCCGCACTGCGGTCTCACTCACTCTTCCCAAGTACGGCTCCGTCTTCGTCGTCTTCCGCAAGCCCGGCCCACCCGCCCGCGCGGCGCGCGCCGCCGCCAGGGCCCTTCCCGCCCCCATCGAGCTGACCGGCGCCTGGGACGTCCGCTTCCCCCCCGGCTGGGGCGCGCCCGAAAGCGCGACGTTCTCCAGCCTGGTTCCCTGGAACGAGCACCCCGTGGAAGGCATCAAGTACTTCTCCGGTACGGCCACCTATCGCAAGACCTTCGATCTGACCGCCGCCCAGGCCCGCCAGCCCTCCGCCCGGCTCAGCCTCGGCGAAGTGAAGCACATCGCCAGCGTCCGCCTCAACGGCAACCCGCTCGGCATTGTCTGGACCGCTCCCTGGACCGTGGATCTGGCCGGCGCGGCCAAAACCGGCAAGAACGAGATCGAGATCGACGTCACCAACGTCTGGGTCAACCGTCTGGTGGGCGACGCCGCTCTCCCCGAAGCCAAGCGCTTCACCAAGACCCACGCCCGCCGCGAGCCCGGCGTGAAGTACCCGCGGCCCTCCCTCGCCGGCTACCTCGCCACCGACCCGCTGGTCCGCTCCGGCCTGATGGGTCCGGTGCGGGTTGAGTTCGGAGGCGCCGGGCTGCGGTAAGATCGTCTCGTATGGCCAAGGCCGCCAAGGATCTGTTCGAGGTCCTCTGTCCGTGCTGTGAAGCGACGCTCAAGGTCGATCCGGTCACCCGCGCCGTCATCAGTCACAAAGAGAAACCGAAACCCAAGTCGATCGAAGACCTCTCGGCGGCGGCCGCGCGCTTGAAAGCGGAGGCCGGCCGCCGGGAAGAGGCCTTCCGCAAATCGGTCGAAGACCAGAAATCGCACCAGCAGGTGCTGGCCCGGAAGTTCGACGAGCTGCTCAAACAGGCCAAGGCCGACCCGGACTCGCCCCGCCCGCTGCGCGATATAGACTTGGATTAGAGGCTCGCCGATGGAACTGAGCCGCGACCGTCAGGGAGCGGTCGAGACCTTCTTCGAGTTCTCCCTCCTCGGCCTGGTCGCCAGCGGCTACCTCGCCGTGGTCGGCTCCGGCTATCTCGACCTGCCCACCACCATCCTCACCGCCGCCGGTCTTCTGCTGCGCGCCCTCATCGTCGCCCGCCGCCTGCGGCTTCAAATCACCGACCGCGCCGTCGCCGCCGCCACCATCCTCTACATCGGCTTCTACCCTCTCGATTACTTCTTCCTCTCCGGCGAGTTTCTGCCCGCCACCGTCCACCTGGTCTTCTTTGTCTGCGTGGTCAAAATCCTCACCGCCAGGAGTAACCGCGATTACTTCTTCGTCAAGGTGATCGCCTTTCTGGAACTGCTCGCCGCCTCCATCCTCTCCCCGAACCTCAACTTCTTCCTCTTTCTGGCCCTGTTTCTGGTCTTCGGCGTGGCGACCTTCGCCAGCAGCGAGATCCGCCGCTCCGCCCGCGTCCCCGCCGCCCTGGCCCGCGGCGGCCTGAAGCGCTTCGGCTGGCGCCTGGCGACCCTGGCCCTGTTCGTTACCACCGGCATCCTGGCCATGACCACCGGCATGTTCTTCGTTCTTCCGCGCACGGCGCGCGCCGCCTTTCAGCACCTGGTGCCCGAACGCTACCATCTGGCCGGCTTTTCCAACGAGGTCCGCCTGGGCGAAATCGGCGAGATCCGGCTCCAGTCCACCCCGGTCATGCGCGCCAGGATCTATCCCGAGCGGCAGGACCTGCCGCTCAAGTGGCGCGGCGCGGCCCTGAGCCAGTTCGATGGCCACCGCTGGTACAACCCGCCCGAGCCCGGCGAGGTGTTGAAGGTTGACCACGGCGTCCTCCGCCTGGCCGACGACCGCCAGCGCTGGCGCGGTGGCCTGCGCATCAACTATGAGGTCCAGTTGAAGGACATCGGCGCCGACGCCCTCTTCTTCGCCGGCGTTCCCGAGTTTGTTTCCATCCCTGCCTCCGCCGTCATCCGCAGGCGCACCGGCAGCCTCCATCTGGGCGTCGGCTCCACGGAAGGTCTGCGCTACGGCGCCTACAGCCTCCTGGAGGATCCCGCCGGCGGCTTCAACGGTCCGCCCGCCGAACCCCTCGACGAGCAGACCCGCCACGAGTACTTACTCCTTCCCCAATTGGACCCGCGCATCATCGCCCTGGCCCGCCAGGTAACTCAGGGACTCGCCACCGAACAGGAACGCGCCCGCGCCATCGAAACCTATCTCCGGCGCACTTACTCCTACACCTCCGAGTTGCCAGCCGCCATCTCCGCCGATCCGCTGGCGGACTTCCTCTTTTCGCGCCGCCGCGGCCACTGCGAGTATTTCGCCTCCGCCATGGCCGTCATGCTGCGTGTGGCCTGGGTACCCTCGCGCGTGGTCACCGGTTTTCAGAGCGGCGTCTATAACCCGGTCACCGGCTGGTACGTGATCCGCAGCTCGGACGCGCACAGTTGGGTGGAGGCTTTTGTGCCCGGCGCCGGCTGGCGCACCTTCGACCCTACCCCCCCCGATCCCGCCGCCGCGCTCTCCCTCGGCACCCGCATCGCGCTGTACCTGGACGCCGCCGAAACCTTCTGGCAGGAGTGGGTGCTCAACTACAACCTCGACCGCCAGACCCTGCTTGCCTACCGCATGGAAGAATCCAGCCGCCGCCTGAGCCTGCCCCGCCTGGACCGTCTCGCCGCCTGGGGCCGGCGCGCTCACCGCCGCGCCGCCGCCTGGCTCGAAGTCTATGCCGTTCCCCTGGCCGGCGCCGTCGCCCTTCTCCTGCTCGCCATCCTCGGCGGCCCCCCGCTGTGGCGCTGGCTGCGCGTGCACCTGCGCGTCCGGCGACTCCGCTCGGGGAAGGCCGAGGCGGGCGATGCCACCCTGCTCTACCAGCGCATGTTGCGCCTGCTGCGCGCCCGCGGCTTCCAGAAGCCCGCCTGGCTGACGCCCAACGAGTTCGTCCGCGTCCTGCCGCCCGCCCTCGCCCCGCTGGCCCGCGACCTCACCGCGGCGTATAATGACCTTCGCTTCGGCAACCGCCTCGACGCCGCTTCCCGTATGATGCTCCTGCTCGAACAGCTCGAACGCGCCTGACTGCCCCATGCGAATCGCCCTGGTCAACACCAACCGCATCCAGCCCCCTATCGCTCCCATCGGACTGGACTATGTGGCCGAAGCCCTCCACGCCGCCGGCCACCACGCCGACCTGCTCGACCTGTGCTGGGAGCGCGACCCCGTCGAAGCCATCGCCCGTTT
>CAYOTD010000419.1:0-5182 GCA_964406685.1 uncultured Solibacteraceae bacterium
ACGCCCCCTTTCGGACCTCATCGGCGGGCGCCTGCGCGACGAGGTGCCTTTCAACGCCAGCATCTCCTACCGCTATCCCGAAGGCGATGTGGGCGGCGAGACCACGCCCGCCGAAATGGTGGCCTACACCAGGCAGGCCATCGCCGAGTGCGGCTTCCGCTCCGGCAAGCTGAAGGCCGGCGTGCTGCCGCCCGCCAACGACGTCGCCATTCTGTACGCCCTGCGCGAGGCTCTCGGGCCGGAGTTCGGCCTGCGCGTAGATCCCAACGGCTTCTGGTCGCGCGGCACGGCCATTCAGGTGGCCAAGGATCTCGAAGCCTGCCGCCTGGAGTATCTGGAAGACCCCACCTGGGGCCTGGAAGGCATGGCCCGCGTGCGCGAGCGCACCTCCATCCCGCTGGCCACCAACATGTGCGTGGCGCGGTTCGACGATTTCGCCGCCGGTGTGGCCATGAACGCCGTCGACATCGTGCTGAGCGACATCTATTACTGGGAAGGAATCCTGGGCGTGAAGACCCTGGCCGGCATGTGCGACACCTTCCGCCTGGGCCTCGGCATGCACAGCGGCAGCGAGCTGGGCGTGACCCTGGCGGCCATGGTGCACACCGCCTCGACGCTTCCGAACCTGAGCTACAGCGTGGATACGCTCTATCACCACATGCTCGACGACGTCATCGTGGGCGGCAAGCTCCCCTTCCGCAACGGCTCCATCGCGGTGCCCACCGGCCCGGGGCTGGGCGTCGAGCTCGACCCCGACCGGCTGGCCCGGGCCGAAGAGCTGTTCCGCCGGCGCGGCGACTACTACGCCCGGTTCCACGAAGATACCCGCCGGCCGGATTGGTTCCCGATCAACCCCGGCTGGTAGCAAGGAGGCTTCCATGAAGCTCGCCGGCAAGGTCGCCGTCGTCACCGGAGCGTCGCGCGGCATCGGCCGCGCCATCGCCCTCGCCCTGGCCCGCGAGGGCGCCGCGGTTGTGGTCAACTACGTCTCGGCCGCCGAAGCGGCCGCCGGGGTGGTCGCCGCCATCCGGGCCGAGGGTGGCCGCGCGGTCCAGATCCAGGGCGATGTGAAGGACCTCGACCATCACGCCCGCATCACGGCCGCGGCCATCGAGCACTTCGGCGCGCTCGACATCCTGGTCAACAACGCCGGCATGGCCCGCCGCCAGCCGTTTCTCGAAGCCACCGCCGAGGCCTGGGAGGAGGTCACCGGCGTCAACCTCAAGGGTGTGTACTTTCTCTCTCAGGCGGCGGCGCGGCTGATGGTTCCCCGCCGCGCGGGCAAGATCGTCAACATCTCCAGCGTCCACGACCGCAACCCGATGGCGGCCAACTCGATCTACTGCATCGCCAAGGCCGGCATGGTGATGCTGACCAAGGCGCTGGCCCTCGAGTTGGCCCAGGACGGCATCCAGGTCAACTGCGTCTCGCCCGGTGCCATAGAGACCGATGAGAACCGCGACCGCCTGAACGATCCGGCGTACCGTGACAAGATCTTAGCCAAGATCCCCAGCCGCCGCATCGGCCAGGTGGAAGACGTCACCGGCGCGGTAACGCTGCTGGCGTCCCCCGAGGCGGACTATATCACGGGCGCGACCTTATATGTCGACGGCGGCATGTTACTTCACTAGAGGTTACTCATGGCTTTCAATGTCAAACAGCGCGGTAAGTTGACCTACTACTACCGCGGCGAGCAGCCCGTCTTTTCCAATATCGTCACCGAGCGGCAGTCCGACGGCAGCCTCAAGATCTACTTCGCCGGCTTCACCGGCGGCGAATCCGCCGCCCGCCACCTGGGCCTCTCCGAAATCGTCACCATGGACCCGGACCGTGAAATCCCCCTGGTCTTCCGCACCTGGGAAGCCTGGCTCAAGGAAGCCGGCATCTGCGACTCCCTCGCCGCGATCGATTTCATCGAGATGCACGTCTTCGGCTGCCAGCCCAAGTCCCCTAACCCGCTGACCGACCCGACCGGTTACGCCGCCGAGCAGAAGCGGCTGCGCGAAGCCTACGCGCGCGCCTATGGTGGCTACTTCCGCGACAACCTCCCCGAGCATGGCCTCCCGGCGCGCTTCACCGTCCACCTGATCGACGTTCCCGACCAGGCCGCCTCCTACGAGTTCTACACCACGGCGCTCTACCAACCACCCGAGGCGGGAGCGTAGCCGCATGGACCTGATCTCGGTCCTGCTGGAGGAAAACACCCGCCGGGCAATTCGCCGCGCCCTCGCCGCCGGCACGTTGCGCGCCGCCGTGGTTCCCCTCTCGGCCACCGAGCAGCACAACGAACACCTCGCCATGAGCCACGACACCCGCAGCGTAGTGCTGGTGGCGCACGAAGCGGCCCGCCGCGTCTTCCCCGCCGTCGTGGTCACCCCGCCGGTTCACTTCGGCGTCTCCGAGCACTGGATGGACCATCCCGGCACGCTGACCCTCTCGCCCGAGACCTTCACCCAGGTGGTCTACGAGGTGTGCGACAGCCTGCGCCGCCACGGCATCCCCCGCATCCTGATCCTCAATGGCCACGGCGGCAATCGCCGGCCGATGGAAGCGAAGCTCGACGAGTTCCGCGCGCGCCTGGGCGTGCGTCTGGACTTCTGCCCCTACTGGGAAGCCTATTCGCCCGCCACTGCGGCCGACGTTCTCGAATCCGGCGAATGCCCCGGCCACGCCGGCGAGTTCGAAACCTCGGTAGCACTGGCGGGCTTTCCGGAATCGGTGCACCCGGTCGAGGAGCTATACCCCGAAGAAGAGTTGCGGATCTCGCTGCCCCAGCGAGCCGCCGACGACCGCCGTTTCTTCATGACCGCCAGGCAGGCCACGCCGGCCAAGGGCCAGGTGATGCTGAAGATCGCCATCGAATGGCTGGCCGCGCGCCTGCGGCGGTTCATTGAGGAGGCGGACAGCCGTCAGCCCGCCTCCACCTGAAGTTACCGCAGCCGCTTGGGACCGGCCGCGATGACTTCCTCGGGACAGCCGGTCTTGAACAACTTGAAGTTTTCGATGAAGCGGGCCGCAAGCGCGTCGTACTTTAGCGTGTATTCTTCCCGGCTCGGCCAGGTGCCGGCCGGATCGAGAATCTCGGCCGGAACGCCTTCGCACTCCACCGGCACCTCGAATCCGAACACCGGGTCGATGCGGGACTTCACCTCGCGCAGCTTGCCGCTCAACACGTCGTTGAGCAGGATGCGCGTGTGCCGGATCGAGATGCGCTTGCCGACGCCGAACGGGCCGCCGGTCCAGCCGGTGTTCACCAGCCAGCAGTGCGCGTTGTGCTTCAGGATTTTGGACTTGAGCAGTTGCGCGTACTTCAGCGGCCGGTGCACCATGAAGGGCGCGCCGAAACAGGTCGAGAAGGTGATCTCCGGTTCTTTGCCCAGCCCGATCTCCGTGCCCGCGATCTTGCTGGTGTAACCGGAGATGAAGTGGTACATCGCCTGGTCGGGAGTCAGCTTGGCGATGGGCGGCATCACCCCCGATGCGTCGCAGGTCAGAAAGATGACGTTCTCCGGATGCCCCGCCATCTTGGCGTCCAGCGCGTTGTCGATGTAGGTCAGCGGATACGCCCCGCGGGTGTTCTCGGTGACCGACTCGTCGTTCAGATCGAGCCGGTGCGATACCGGGTCCATCGTAACGTTTTCCAGGAGAGTCCCGAAGCGCCGCGTGCAGCTATAGATCTGCGGCTCGGCCTCTTCCGACAGGCGGATGACTTTGGCGTAGCAGCCGTCCTCGAAATTGAAGATGCCGTTGTCGCTCCAGCCGTGCTCGTCGTCGCCGATCAACTGGCGCGACGGGTCGGCCGACAGCGTCGTCTTGCCGGTCCCGGACAAACCGAAGAACAGCGCCACGTCGCCGCGCTCGCCCACGTTGGCCGAGCAGTGCATCGGCATCACGCCGTCGAACGGCAGCAGGAAATTGAGAACCGTGAAGACGGTCTTCTTGATCTCGCCGCCGTAGGCCGAGCCGCCGATGACGGCCAGCCGTTCGGCGAAGTCCGCAATGATGAAGGTCTCGGTGCGCGTCGAATCGACGATCGGCGAGCCTTTGAAGTTCGACGCGCAGATGATGGTGAACTCGGGGACGTGCTTCCGGTAAGCGTCCAGCCCGCGCGGCTTGGCGAACATGGTGCGCACGAACAGGCTGTGCCAGGCCAACTCCGTGATGATCCGGATGGGCATGCGGTAGTCCGGATCGGCGCCGGCAAACACGTCCTGCACGAAAACGTCGCGGCCTTGCAGGTAGCCCTGCATGCGGGTGACCAGGGCGCTGAACGAAGCCGGGTTGAAGGGCCGGTTGTACTCGCCCCACCAGACGTCCTGGTTGGTGGTGTTCTCCTGGACGATGAACTTGTCCGCCGCCGCGCGCGCCGTGTGCTTTCCGGTGTTGACCACCAGCGGCCCCAGGTGGGCCACGCGCCCTTCGCGCCGGAAGACCGCCTCTTCATAAAGCGCGCCGGTGGGCAGGTTCCAGTAGACGCGATTCAGGCCGGTCAGGCCGTGCTGTTGCAGGCCGTAGGTGGACGCCAGCTTGCCCGCCTCTTTCTCCGCCGGCGTTTCGATGTTCAGGAACCAGCTCATAGCCAATCCCTCACCAGCTTGCGGTCGCCTAAGTACAGCTCGTTCGGCGAGTTGGGATCGATCGCCCATTGGATCCGTTCGATGCCCTCGCGGATCTCCCGGATGGTCCCGCAGTAGCTCATCCTCAGTCGGCCCTCCATTCCGAATTCCTTGCCCGGCACGGTCACCACCCGGACCTTCTCCAGAAGGAGGCTGGCCAGCTTCTGCGAACTCTTCTCGTAGGCGCTGAAATCGGGGAAGCAGTAGAAAGTGCCCGCCGGATTGGTCACCTGCACCCCCGGAATCGCCCGCAGCCGGCTGACCATCACGTTGCGGTTGTTCTCCAGCGTCATGCGCAGGCTGTCAATCGACGATTGGACGCCGTTCAGCGCCCCCACCGCCGCCCACTGCGACGGCGTCGAGGGGCCCGAGGTCTCCTGCGACTGGATGTTGGTCATCGCCCGCACCAGCTCGCGGTTCGCCACCGCCCAGCCCAGCCGGAATCCCGTCATGGCGTACATCTTGGAAACGCAGTTCACCACGATCAGCTTGCTGGCCTCGATGTCCTGGTCGGTGAAGTCGTAGCAGTTCACCGGCGCGCGCCCGTCGAACACCAGCCGGTTATA
>CAYOTD010000420.1:0-5171 GCA_964406685.1 uncultured Solibacteraceae bacterium
CCGGGGTGAAGGTCACGTCGAGCGCGCCTTCCGCCAGCAGCCGCTCCATGGCGTATCCGAGCGTTTCCGGAGTCGAGTCGTCGATATTGGCCTCGATGACGGCGACCGAGGTTGCTTCCGCCGCTCCGCCGGCCTCGCCCAGCAGGACGCGCAGCACGTTGGCCTGTTCCTTGAATTCCTTCGAGCCGGCGCCGTAGCCCGAAGCGGCGACGCGCATGGCGGGCATGCGTCCGAAGGACGCCGCCAGGGTGGTGGCGATGGCCGCGCCGGTGGGCGTGGTCAACTCGACTTGAGGACCGCTGGAGAAGACCGGACGGCCTTCCAGCAGCGCGGCGGTGGCGGGGGCGGGCACGGGCAGCAATCCGTGATCGGTGGAGACCGTACCACCGCCCACGTTGATGGCGGAGCAGTGGATCTCATCCACGCCCAACAGGGACAGCCCCAGGCAAGCGCCGACGATATCGGCGATGGAGTCCACCGCGCCGACTTCGTGGAAATGGACCTTCTCGATGGGCACGCCGTGGACGCGCGCCTCGACCTCGCCCAGGCGCTGGAATACGCGAGCGGCGTTCTGCTTGACCTGGTCCGGCAGGGTGCCGGCGTCGATCATCCGCAGGATGTGAGGAAGATGGCGGTGGGCGCGCTGCTCGCCGCCCTCGACCACAAAGCGGGTGGCGGCGATGCCGGCGCGCTTCACCTTCTCCATGCGAAACGCCGCGCCCGTGCCGAGCGAGGTCAATCCCTCGACCAGCGCTTCAAAGGGAGCGCCCGCGTCGATGAGAGCGGCGACCGTCATGTCGCCGGCGATTCCCGAGAATGCGTCCAGGTAGCAGATCTTCATGATGCGATCAGTTGGGGGAGCAGCTCGCCGGCGCGGCCGCGCAGCGAGCAGTCCACTTCCTCCGAAAAGGGGGTCTCTTCCAGATTCACTTCGATGAGCTTCGCCCCGGCCCTCCGGGCCAGGGGCGCAAGGCCGGCCGCGGGGTAGACCACCGCCGAGGTGCCGGCGATGACAAACACCTGGGCCTGGCGCGCGGCGCGTTCGGCGCGGTCCCAGACCTCGGAGGGGAGCGGCTCGCCGAACCAGACCACGCCGGGGCGCTCAATGCCGCCGCATTCGCAGCGCGGCGGCAACTCGGGCAAGGGCACGCGGTCATCGCGCCGCTGGCGTCCGCAGGCGACGCAGCGGAGTTCCCAGATGTCGCCGTGCACCTTGAGCAGGTTGCGGCTGCCGGCGCGATCGTGCAATCCGTCGACGTTCTGGGTGATGAGCGTGAAGCGCGGCACGCGGCGCTCGAGCTCGGCCAGGGCGCGGTGAGCGGGGTTGGGCTCGGCTTGCGCGATCAGGCCGCGGCGCCAGTCGTACCATTCCCATGCCAGGCGCGGATCGCGCGCGAAGGCCTGGGGCGTGGCCAGTTCTTCGGCGCGGAACTGCCGCCACAACCCACCCGCGCCGCGAAAGGTGGGAATCCCGCTTTCCGCCGAGATCCCGGCGCCGGTAAGCACAGCGACAGACGACGCCTCTCGCAGCCATTGGCGCGCCCGTTGCATAGTGAAGACTTCATTATCCTACGGGAGGGTCTCCTGGCGGATCTTTTCGGCCTGGTCGTGACGGAACTGCTTCAGTTTGGCGCGGAGCTCGGGGCGCACGCCGGCCAGAATGGCTACGGCCATCAGCGCGGCGTTGGTCGCGCCGGGCTTGCCGATGGCGAGGGTCGCCACGGGGATGCCGCCCGGCATCTGGACGGTCGATAGCAGGGAATCGAGCCCCTTGAGCGAGGGACTTTCGATGGGCACGCCCAGCACGGGCAGCACGGTGTGGGCGGCGGCCACCCCCGCCAGGTGGGCCGCGCCGCCGGCAGCCGCAATGAGGACTTCGATGCCGCGCTCCTCCGCGGTGGCGACATACTCGGCCGTGTCGTGCGGCGTGCGGTGGGCCGACAAAACACGGCACTCGTGCGGCACACCGAACTTATCCAGCGTCTCGGCGGTGTGCCGCATCGTCTCCCAATCCGATTTCGATCCCATCAGCACGCCCACCAGGGGGCGCGGCTTGTGGCTCATGTCATTCTCCCTGGCCGAGCGAATAGCCGGCCTTTCCGTCGTAGGTGCAGAGGTTCTCGGTCTTGGTGAAATCGAAGCCGGCGGCGGTCACGCGCTCCAGCAGGCGGACGACCTGGGCCGGGGAAACGGGCGCTCCCGCCTCGCCCAGGAAACGGCAGCGCCAGAACTCGCTGGTGAGGGTGTCCGGGAAACCGCCGGGATAGACCTTCACGCCGCGGTTGTCGATCATCTTCAGCCGCAGGCCGTCGCCGTTCAGCTTTTCGACCGCGTGCCCAAGCTCTTCGGCCGAGCCGGCGGACCAGTCGAGGAAGACGTCCACACCCACCAGCTCCTTCTTCGCGGCGGCGAGGGCGGCGGGGGCGGCTCCCGTGGGGGTTTGCTTGGGCGCGGCGGTGTAGCGGGCGGGCTTGAGCTTCTCGGGCCGCTGGCCCAGGCGGGCCACCACGGCCTGCGCGAACTCGCGCGTGCCGACCTTCTCTTTGCTGACGCCTTCGGCGTAGACGTCGTAGGTGTGCACGCCGTCTTCGATCGTCCGGAGCCAGGCGTTGTGGACACGCTCGGCGATGTCGGTCTGATCGATGTGGACCAGCATCATGACCGCCCCCAGCAGCAGGCCCGAAGGGTTGGCGAGGTTCTGCCCGGCGCGGCGCGGGGCGGAGCCATGGATCGCTTCGAACATGGCGTACTTGGCGCCGATGTTGGCCGAACCGGCCAGACCCACCGAGCCGGCGATCTGCGCGGCAACGTCGGAGAGGATGTCGCCGTAGAGGTTCGGCATCACCACGACGTCGAAGGCTTTGGGCGTGTCGGCCAGCTTGGCGGCGCCGATGTCGACGATCCAGTGCTCATTCTGAATATCGGGGTATTCGGCCGCGATCTCGTCGAAGACCTTGTGGAAGAGGCCGTCGGAGAGCTTCATGATGTTGTCCTTGGTGAAGCAGGTCACCTTGGAGCGATGGTTGCGGCGCGCGTATTCGAAGGCGTAGCGGACGATGCGCTCCGAACCGGGGCGGCTGATCAGCTTGAGGGACTGCATGACGCCGGCGGTGGAGCGGTACTCGATGCCGGCGTAGAGATCCTCTTCGTTTTCGCGGACGATCACGACATCCATGCCCGGATGGAGCGTGTCCACGTAGGGGTGATAGGCCACGCACGGGCGGACGTTGGCGTACAGACCCAGCATCTTGCGGGTGGTGACGTTGAGGCTCTTGAAGCCGCCGCCTTGCGGGGTGGTGATGGGAGCCTTGAGGAAGACCCTGGTCCGGCGGAGGGATTCCCAGGCCGACGGGTCGATGCCGGCGGTGTTGCCGCGCAGGTAGACCTTCTCGCCGATTTCGATCTCTTCGATAGCGAGGCGGGCGCCAGCCTCTTTCAGGATATGGAGAGTAGCGGCCATGATCTCCGGCCCGATGCCATCCCCATGCGCCACGGTGATCGGAGTGAGAGAAGACATGATTACTCCATTAGATAGCGGGTTCCGGACGGTTCGGCAACCGGGGTGAGGTGGAGCGAAAGGCGATCAGAAGGCGAATATATTGTAAAGCGTGTTGCAAACAAAGGGAAGAATTGGTTTCGTTTGGTCAGATTTTGTGTTGCCGCGGAGAGAGCAACGAGAACAGGCGGAGGGGAGCGCCGCCAGACCACTTTCATGGTAGCACGAGGGGAGAAGGGGCAAGCTGGTATCGTACAGGAATGATTGCCGATAGAGTCTCCCGGCGCGGGTTGCTGCGCGGGGCCGGGGGGGCGGTGATGCAGCGGCCGGGTTATGCGGTTTGGTCCTGGGAGCGCTGGCGGGAGATGACCGGCGAGCGGCGGCCAACCCTGGTTACGGAGCAATCGGGGCAGGCGCAGTTGGCTGAACTGCTGCCGCCGGGGCGGCTGGCGGCGCTGCGGGGCGCCATTGACGTCTTTCTCGGATCGCCGCCGGCGCAGGCGCCGCCGCTCATGGCGCGCACGGAGTCCGAAGAGAGACTCGACGGCGGCATCCTCCGCCGGCGGGTGCGGTTTCAGACGGAGCCGGGCGAGTTTGTGCCGGCGTGGCTACTGCTCCCCGCCCGCGCCGCGGGACGTCTTCCGGCGGTGGTGTGCCCGCACCAGACCACACAGGACGCCAAGGATGAACCCGCCGGCATTCGCGGCAATCCCCGCCTGGCGATGGCGCTGATGCTGGCGCGGCGCGGCTACATCACGCTCAGCTACGACGCGGCCTGTTTCGGCGAACGGCACGACGCCGCCACCGGGCACTATGGGGAAGCGATCGCGTTCTACCAGCGTCATCCCGAGTGGTCGATGATGGGCAAGATGGCGTGGGATCTTTCGCGCGCCGTGAGTTTTCTGGCCCAACAGGATTTCGTCGACGCCGCGCGGATCGGCTCCGCCGGCCACTCGCACGGCGGCTACACGACGTGGTTCGCCATGGCGCTGGACGAGCGGATTGCGGCGGGGGTCTCCTCGTGCGGATTCGACACCTTCCGGCACGACGGGAATCCGTTCCGCTGGTCGCACGCGACGGCGCTGCTGCCGCGCCTGGGATTCTACGTGTCGAGCCCGTATATCCACATGCGGCGCTATTCGGGCGTGCCCGATTCCGAGACCATCCAGATCCCCTTCGACATGCACCAGGTGCTGGCCCTGATCGCGCCGCGGCCGCTGCTGCTGACCGCCTCCGACGACGACAACATCTTCCCCAACGCCGGATGGTCGACGCGGCAGGCGGAGGCGCGGCTGCGCCCGGTGTACGAGCAGCTCGGCGCGCGGGACGGGCTGGAGACGTTCTACTTCCGCGGCGGCCACGGATTCCCGCCCGCGAGCGAGGAGCGCGCGATCGCCTTTATCGACCGCGCGCTGCGCCGCTGAAGACAGTGCGGCCGCCGGCGTCGCGGCGGTCCCAGCGGAGGCCTTCGGGGGCGATCGAGATGCGGTCGCGCGCGCCGTCCGCCAGGCGGATTTCGAGGCGGACCTCGGCGCCGCCTTCGGAATCCTGCCTGACGGCGGTGCGAATTCGCGGAGAGCCTTCATAGGGCTCGAACAGGCCGACGAAGGTGGAACTCAGCACGCCTTCGGCGGCGCGGCGGCGCGAGATGACGGTGGGAATCCAATGCTCGATC
>CAYOTD010000421.1:0-5159 GCA_964406685.1 uncultured Solibacteraceae bacterium
CAGTCGGTTTTCATTTACGCCCTCCACCGCAGCGATTCCATCGATCGCGCCGTCAGGAACAGCCCGAAGAAGATCATCGAGACGTAGAAGATGATGTCTTTGACCTCCAGCACGCCCTTGGCGAACGTCTCGAAGTGCGTCACCACGGACAGGTAGCTGACCACGCGCGCCCACGCGGCGGTCTCATACGAGCTGACCCAGTCCAGCACCCACAGCAGCAGGCAGACGGCGAAGGTGGCCGTCCCCGCGATGATCTGATTGCGCGTGGTGGTCGAGATGAACGTGCCGATCGCCAGCAGGCATCCCCCTTGCAGGATCAGCCCCAGGTAACCCACCAGCATCGGGCGCCAGTCGGGCTTGCCGTGGAGGAACAGGAAGCCGAAGTTCACCGCCGAGATCCCCAGAATCGACAGGTACAGCAGCATCGCCGCCATCCATTTGCCCAGGATGATCTCGATATCGCGCACCGGCGAGGTCGCCAGCAATTCGATCGTGCCCGAGCGCTTCTCCTCCGCGAACAGGCGCATGGTGATCATCGGGATCAGGAACAGCCCGATCACGCTGATGTTCATCAGCAGCGGCCGCACGATCCATTCGCCCATGTCCATCGGCATGCCGCGGCCCATCATTTGCGACTCCATGCCTCTTCGCACGAAAATCGCCACCGCCACGTAGAAGAAGTAGCCGCTGATGGCGGCGAAAAACGCCATCAGGCCGTAGGCGATGGGCGAGGCGAAGTAACTCTTCAACTCCTTGCGGCAGATGATCCAGACGTTCTTCATTTCTTCTCTCCCTCGGCGGCCTCGGTCGCGGTCAACTGGAGGAAGATCTCCTCCAGGCTCAGGGCCACCGCATGCAGCTCCAGCAAACTCCAGCCCGACTCGACCACGGCCCGCGCCAGGTCCGCCCGGATCGAGCGGCCTTGCAGGCTTTCCACCTCGAAGGCATGGCGGCCGTTGCGCGTGTCCTTGAACAGCACGCGGCTCACCCCCGGCACCTGCTCCAGCTTCTGCCGGATCAAATCGGCCGCCGGCGCGTCGTCCTGCGAGGCGACCTCGACCGCCACCGCTTCGGACCCGCGCAGCCGGTTGGTCAGGTTCTCCACCGAATCCGTGGCCACCAGCTTCCCCTTGCTGATGATCACCACCTGCTCGCAGGTCTGCTCCACCTCCGGCAGGATGTGCGTGCTCAGGATGATGGTGTGATCGCCCGCCAGTTTCTTGATCAACTGCCGGGTATCGATAATCTGCTTGGGGTCCAGCCCGGCGGTCGGCTCGTCCAGCACCAGCACGTCGGGGTTGTGAATGATGGCCTGCGCCAACCCCACCCGTTGCCGGAAGCCCTTCGACAGCTTGCCGATCAGCCTCAAGCGCACATCGCCCAGCGCGCACCGCTCGACGACCTCGCTCACCCGCCCTTTCAGTTCGGACTTCGCGATCCCTTTCAGCTGGCCGACGAACCGCAGGTATTCGACCACTTCCATCTCCGGGTAAAGCGGAGGGGTCTCCGGCAGGTAGCCGATACGTCTCTTCACCTCCATCGGCGCTTTGAGCACGTCATGGCCGGCCACCTCCGCCGTGCCCGCCGTGGGCGGCAGAAAGCAGGTCAGCACGCGCATGGTCGTCGTCTTTCCGGCGCCGTTGGGGCCGAGAAACCCGACGATCTGGCCCTTCTGGACTTCAAACGAGATGTTGTCCACGGCCACATTTCGCGCGTAGCGCTTGGTCAAGCCTTCGACTTTGATCATTTATGTCTCTCCAGCGGTGTGCCGCCGGCCCAGGCCGGGCGCCACGAAAAGAGAAGAGTTCGGATACGCCTGGATACGCCCCGCCCGCCGTTGCCGGCTCGCAGGGCGCTGAATTACATGATAGAAAGGCCGCCCGAGTGTGTCAAACCCCGGCTTCGGCGAGGATCCCCTCGACCATCACCACGGCATCCCGCACGTAATGGGGGCACCTCGATTGGATGAGACCCTCCCGGTGCGCCCGCTCGCGTTCCTCCGGCACACTGATGTCGCACCCCAGCAGGCCGCGGCACAATGTGGATCCATGCCGGGCCGCGAACTGGTCCAGGAACCGCCGCGCCGTCGCGCAGGTCTTGTCTTTCTCCGCGCGGTTCTCATCCGGGTGGACGCTCCTCTGGGCCAGGCCGATCGCCAGCACGGCCCCGGTCACGGCCCCGCAGGTCTGCGCGGTGCGGCCGATCCCTCCGCTCAATCCCGCGGCGATCCGCAACGCCAGCTCCCGATCGACCCCGCGCCTCTCGGCGCACGCCGAGAATACCGACTGCGAACACGAGTACCCCTGGGAAAACCGCTCCGCCGCCACATCCGCTGGGTCCATAGAGATCCTCTCTTTCGCGCCATCAGTCAAGGTCCAGGGCCGCCTTCAAACCCGACTCGACCTCGCTTAGCAACTCGGGCGGCAGCGCGCCAACCCGCTTGTCGAGCTTCGCGCGGTCAAGGGTGGTCACTTGATGACACACCACGACGCTCGCTCTCGCCAGGCCCGCAGTGCCTCCCGGTACATCGACAACCGTTGGCCCGCGCCCGGCCTGTGACCCCGAGGTCGATATCGGGACCACGATGATCGAACGCCATCCGGGGGTCTGGTTGAACCCGTCGTGTGAGACCACAAGGACCGGACGCCGGCCGGTCTGCTCCGATCCCGATCGCGGAACCAGATCCGCCCAGTAAACGTCGCCGCGCTTCACGTTCGCTCCCCGCCCGTCCGAGTAAGATGCTCGATCCCGGCCGACTCCAGATCCGCGTCAAGGTCGAAACGCGTACCCGCCGCTTCAGACGCGTAGGCGGCAATGGCGGCGTGCCGCGCTTTCCGGGATTGGCTTCGCAGCCACTGGTCAATGGCCTCACGTGCCAGGGTGGTGGCGGGCGCCTGCGTCCGCTCGGCTTCCTCTCGGAGCCGCAGGTACGTCTGCTCCGGCAGTGGCAGGTGGAAATTCCTCATCGATCGGCGCCTCTCCCAAGTATGCCACGAATCTATGGCAGGGGCTCGATGCCACTCTCCGCACAGCCCCATGGGCGGGAAAAGGAGTGATGCGGCGAAGGTCTCCGGTGTCCCCTGCGCACCGCCTCCCGTATCTTGCGTGTATCCTGGGAAAGAGGTGCCGTGTGAAGCAGAACATCACTCTGGCCATCGACAAGCAGTTGTTGCGGCGGGCTCGCGCCTACGCTGCGCAGCGGGGGGCCAGCGTGAGCTCGATGCTGGCGGACGAACTGCGCTTGCTGATCGAGAGGGAGACCGGCTATGATCGCGCCCGGCGCCATGCGCTGAGTCTGCTCGACAATCCCCTTCCGCTGGGAGGTCGCCGCCCAGGCAACCGGGACGACCTGCCTGACCGCAAGAGCCTTCGTTGACTCCAGCATCCTGATCTACGCGCATGACCGTGACGCGGGCGCCCGGCAGGCAAGGGCGGCCGCGAAGCTGAAGGACCTCTGGCAGAGGCGAACCGGGTGTCTCAGCACTCAGGTTCTTCAGGAATTCTACGTGAATGTCACCCGGAAGATCCCGGCGCCGGTTCCCGCCGCCCTGGCCCGCGAGATCGTTCGCAACTATGGGCGGTGGGTCCGCAACCCGCTGACGGCGGCCACCATCGTCCGGGCTTCGGAGATTGGTGAGAACTGGGGGTTGTCCTTCTGGGACGCGATGATCGTTGCGGCGGCCGAGCAGGATGAGGCGGCGGAACTGCTCACCGAGGACCTCTCCCACGGACAACTGATCGCCGGAATCCGGATTGTGAACCCGCTCCTGTAGCCCGCGCAGCTCTCACAACCCCATAAGCTGGAACCCGGAGTCCACATAAACCACGTTTCCCGTGACCCCCCGCGCCAGGTCGCTGGCCAGAAACACGGCCGTGTCGGCCACCTCCGCCGGTTCGGTGTTGCGGCGCAGCGGCGCCCGCCGCTCGACTTCGTCCAAGATGGAGGTGAAATCGCGGATGCCGCGCGCCGACGCCGTCTTCACCGGGCCGGCCGAGATGGCGTTCACCCGGATGCCGCTGGGCCCCAGGTCGCTCGCCAGGTAGCGCACCGAAGCCTCCAGCGCCGCCTTGGCCACGCCCATCACGTTGTAGTTCGGAATCACGCGCACCGCGCCCAGATAGCTCAGCGTCAGGATCGAGCCGCCCCCGGACATCAGCGGCGCGGCGGCGCGCGCCACCGCCACCAGCGAATACGCGCTCACTTCGTGCGCCAGCAGAAAGCCCGAGCGCGAGGTCTCCGCAAACGGCCGGCTCAGGTCGTCCCGGTTGGCGAAGGCGATGCTGTGGACCACGGCGTCCAGCCGCCGGCCCTTTCCGCGCAACTCCGCCATCAGCTCTTCGATCTCCTCGTCCTGCGTAACGTCGCACCCCAGCGCCTCCGCGCCCAACTCCACGCTCAACTCCTCGACGCCCGGCTTCTGCCTGTCTCCCTGGTAGGTCAGGATCAGCTCCGCGCCTTCGCGGCGGAACGCCTGCGCGATGGCGAAGGCCAGACTCCACCGGTTGGCGACGCCGAGGATCAGCGCCGTCTTACCCTCGAGCAGATTTGGCATGAATTCTCTATTTTAGCCCAGCCGCTTCCGCGCCCCTCAGGCCGGCAAGCGCAGCAGCCAGCGGAACACCGGCTCGGAGAACCAGGCCGCCGCCAGCGCCGCTATCCCGAGAAAGCTCCCGTAGGGCAGCTCGTAAGTGGCGGCGTCCTTGCGCGCGGCGAAGATGAAGACCAGGCCGACGATCGCGCCCAGCACCGAACCCAGCATCAGCGACAGCAGAGTCGGCTGCAATCCCAGAAAGGCTCCAATCATGCCCGTCATCTTGACATCGCCCAGCCCCAGGCCCTCGCGCCCGCGGATGCGCTGGTAGATGGCGCCGGTCAGCCACAACGCGCCGGCCGAAAACCCCGCCGCGAACACCGCCTCGGCCAGCGACAGCCACCTCTGGTGGAAGGGCGGCAGGAACGGATGAAGGGGCCCCATCTCGAACCGCACCCACAGCGACAGAACCAGCCCGAACGCCGTGCCGCCAAGGGTAAACTCATCGGCCAGGATCAGTTCCTCCAGGTCCATGAAGACCAGCCCCACAATCAGCGCGCTGAACACGCAGTACTTTAGCCCCACCAGGTTCGCGCCCCAGGTCTGAATGGCGGCGAAGAACAGCAC
>CAYOTD010000422.1:0-4784 GCA_964406685.1 uncultured Solibacteraceae bacterium
TGGGGATATCCATCTGTCCCTGCCTCCCGGTCCGCCGCCGGGTTCATCCGCGCCAACATCCCGAACGATTTCTGCCTGCTAGTGGCGCTGAAACGTATAAACCCGGTTTCCGAACTCTACACTCGGATTTACAACGGGCGGCGTTTTCACTGGCGTGAGAACCTTCCCAAGGAGGCGGCACCGGCGGCCAACGGGGCCTATGCCCGGTACTACGCCCAGTGTTCGGCGCTGGATTCCGAGATCGGCCGGTTGCTGGACGTCCTGGAGGAAACGGGACTGGCGCGGGATACCATCGTCGTTTTCACCTCGGACTGCGGCGAGATGCTGGGTTCGCACGGACTGGAAGGCGCCGGTGACCCGCGCGAGGAATCGGCCTGTGTTCCGTTGTTGATCCGCTATCCCCGCCGGCTCCGGGGTGGCGAGGAGCGCGAGTTCCCGGTCTCCGGGGTCGATCTGTGCCCGACGCTGCTCGGCATGTGCGGCGCCGCCATTCCCTCCTCCGTTCAGGGACGCGATCTGTCGGAACTGATCCTGACGGGCCGCGGCGATCCGCCGGAGTCGATCTACGCCGAAGGCGCCCTGGGAACGCGGGACGAGTGGCGCATGTTGGTCCGTGGTCTGGACAAACTGGTTGTCGACATGCGCTGGAACGCCACTCACCTCTACAACCTGGGCCAGGATCCTTACGAGATGAAGAACCTCGCCGCCGCGCGCACCGAGCAGCGCAAGCGCGACGAGTTGACGGCCCTGCTGCGCCGCTGGGTCCTGCGAACCGGCGACCGCCTCGACCGGCGCTGATGCTGATATGAGATAATCGCGTGTCCACGGCAAGGAGGCTGGTTCATTGTTGAAACTCTTTGATGGTCGTCTTCGGTGGGTGCTCATCTTCTGGATGTTCCTGATGAGCGCGATCGCCTACCTGGATCGCGTCAACGTTTCCGTCGCCGGCCAGGCAATCCAGAAGGACTACGGTCTGTCCAACATTCAACTGGGATGGGTTTTCAGCGCGTTTGTCATCGGCTACGCGCTGTTCCAGGCGCCCGGTGGCCGCTTGGCCGACCGCTTCGGACCGCAGCGGATCATCACGGTTGGCGTGGTCTGGTGGGGGCTGTTCACGACTTTGACGGCACTGGTTCCGGTGGGTCTCGGCGCTTCGGTTGCGCTACTGATTCTGGTGCGCTTCCTTCTCGGCCTGGGCGAGGCGGTGGTCTATCCGGCCTCCAACCGGCTTGTGGCGACCTGGATTCCGTCTGTGGAACGCGGGCTGGCCAACGGCCTCATCTTCGCCGGTGTCGGAGCGGGCGCGGGAATCACGCCGCCCCTAATTACCTATGTGCTGATCAACTGGGGATGGCGGTGGTCGTTTTACGTGAGCGCCATCATCGGCCTGGTGGCGGGCGCGGGTTGGCTCCTGCTGGCGCGCGACACACCGCGACAGCATCCTTGGGCGAGCAAGCGTGAGATCGAACTCATCGAAGCCGGTCTGCCGCCGTCGGCCAAGGGAGCGGAGACGCACCAGACGGCGCCCTGGACCACCATTCTGAGCAACCGCAGCGTGTTGGCCATGTCCGTCAGCTATTTCGCCTACGGATACGTGGCCTACATCTTCTTCACGTGGTTCTTCATCTACCTGAGCAGGGTTCGCGGGTTGGATCTCAAGGCCAGCGCCGTCTACTCGATGCTGCCGTTTATCGGGATGGCGACCGCTTCGCCTCTAGGCGGATGGATCGCCGACAAACTGACCGCCAGCCAGGGCAAGCGCCTAGGCCGGTGCGGCGTGGCGGTGGTCAGCATGGCTATGGCTTCAATCTTCCTCGCTCTCGCCACGCAAGTGGAGAGTGCGCGACTGGCCAGCGTGGTGCTCGCCGGAGGCGCCGGCGCGCTGTATCTGTCCCAGAGCGCGTTCTGGGCGGTCACGGCGGACATCGCCGGTTCTTCCGCCGGCGCCACGTCGGGCCTGATGAACATGGGAGGGCAGATCGGCGGCGCGGTAACCGCCTCTCTAACACCTTGGATCGCCGATCATTTTGGGTGGACTCCCTCGTTCCTGGTTGCGGCCGTGCTGTGCGCCATCGGTTCGCTGTGCTGGCTGGCCGTCAACCCGAACGACACGCTTGCCCGCCCGTCCGAGAATGCCTGACGGTTTCGAGATCCTCGAACACACGGCCGACATCGGGCTGCGCGCTTGGGGCGCAACACTCAAGGAAGCGTTTGAGAACGCCGCCACCGCACTGGTGGGGGTGGTGGTCGAGCTCGAAGACGTCGAGCCGCGCATCGCCTATCCAATTGCGGCGTCGGGCGAGGATGACGAGACGCTGCTCGTGAACTGGCTGAGCGAGGTGCTCTACTATCTCGACGCCCGTCGCGTCGTGCTGCGCCGGTTCCGGATCGAGCACTTCGGCGAGGGCCGGGCCGCCGGTCAGGCGTGGGGGGAGCCGCGCGAAGCGGAGCGCCACCGGCCCAAGGTCATCGTCAAGGGCGTGACCTACCACCAACTGAAGGTCGCCGCTCGGCCCGGAGGTCACGAGGTGCAGGTTTTTCTGGACATCTGACCGAAGCCCTTCCCCGGGGCGCTCACGGGACGAAGACCAGCCGCCCGGCGTCCAATACGCTGTAAATCACGCCAGGTTCGCGTGGCTCGGAAGGCAGCCTGTCCAGCAGCACGCACGAAATCGACGGATTCCCATAGGCAATCTTCAGCGAGTAGCACGGGCCGTAGGCGAAGGCGTTGAAGTGCGGCGGCAGACCGGCGAAGACGAGTTTCGCCCCTGGCGGCAGCGCCGGGAAGCGTTGCCGCACTTGCTCCAGGTTCTGCCGGCAGAAGGAAGTATACTTGAGCACGTTCCGTTCGCGGTCCCCGGCCGCGCGAGCGTGGGGCAGCGCCAGGAAGACAGTCATGAACGCCAGCGCCGTGGCCGGATTGCGGAGCCGGGGCTGGCGAAGGAACTCGCAGGCCGTCTGCGCCGCCCCCGCTCCGGCGAGCGCAAAGAAGACCGAGGGGATATAGAGGTACAGCACGTCCCGGTGATTCGGCAGGAAGACTACCGGTAAGAGGAACAGCAGAAAACCGGCCGCTCCCAGGAATACTATCTTCCCTCTGCGTGCTACCGCGAGGATAATCAGTACGACTGCCGCCGCGAGGAAGGGAAGTGGAGGACGGCCCAGCTGGTACAGCATTTCGTGGAAGTAGTAAGACCCGCCGGAAGCGAATGTGAACAAGTCGAAGCGCAGGAAGTAGGGTTCGTCCGGGCGCAGCCGACCGTGTGACTGAGACAGAAAGAGATAGCCATAGATGGCGGCAAGTGCGGCCAGCAGGCCGAAATGGCATCCCAGGCGCGCCGCAACGTCCCGCTGCCACCTGTCCCGCGGCGTGGTCAGCAACAGGTGAAGCAGGAGGAGGACGGGCAGCAGGATCGCCGTCTCTTTTGTTCTTACGGCCAGGAAGTAGAGAACCGGGCTCATCCAGCGCACCCACCATCGATCCGACAAGTAAGTGGCAAACGACGCCAGGATGAGCGTGTTTCCGAGCAGATCGAAGACGGATGCGATCCAGGTGGGCGCGGCCGTGGAAGTGCCCCAGTTGCCGAAGGCATAGGCGGCCGCCATGGCAACCGTGATGGACCCCAGCAGGCGCAGGCCGAGAGCGAAGACGAGCAGCGTGTTCAGCAGGTGGAGCCCGATCCACACCCGGTTAAAGGCGATGTGGTCCAGGCCGAACAGCCGGTAGGCGGCGGTGATGAAGAGGCTGCCTATCGGCCGGTCGTTATAGACCCATCGCGGCCAGAAGGAAGCGTACTCGGATGGCCGCTGAAACGCGGAGCGGTACAGCCATCCCCAATCGTCGGCGATGAAGAAGTGCTCGGGGCGCAGCGCCCAGGCAAAGGCCGGATAGGTCGCCAGCACGAGAGTGAGGCCGGCCAGCGCCAGGCGCCAGCGGCGGTCAAGCGCGATCATCCGATTCCAGGATTTGCTCCAGATCGTCCACCCTCAGGCAACCGGCCGGACGCGCGGCGGAGCGATTGGTGAGCACCTGGCACGCTTCCCCGTCCGGGTCGCCAAGGCAGGTGACCACGATGGCAGCACCGGTGAAATCCTCCTCCTTGGTGTAGCCGCTCACCGTGACCACGCACTTCATGCCCGCCGCGACGGCCGCGCGCAGGCCGATAATCGAATCCACGACGAACACGCAACGGCGCGGATCGATGCCGAGCTTCTCCGCGGCCAGCAAGTAGATATCCGGCGCGGGTTTCTTGGCCGTGACGCAATCGCCCGCCAGCACAAGGGAGAAGCGCGCGGCGGTGGTTTCGCCCATTGAGTGGCGCAGCACGGCGTTCACCGATTCCGGAGCGGAGGTGGAGGCTACCGCAAGAATCCAGCCGGCGGCGAGAGCCTCTTCGGAGAGACGCTTCACGCCCGGGCGCGGCGGAATCCGGCCCGAGGCGATGATCTCTTCGTAGATGGCCGACTTACGTTTGTGCCAGGCGGCCACTGTCTCCTTGCGCCCCTCCGTCGTCGAAGGCGCCTGCGGCCAGGCGGCCAGGAACGGCGCTTCCTCGAACAGGCTCAGCATCCGCTCCTTGCCGCCGCCGATCTTGAGTTTCCGGCCGTATTCCTCCGCCGACCACTCCCATAGCACGCCCATCTCGCGCCACATCTGGTTGAACGCGGGCAGGTGGCCAAACTGCTCGGTGTCCCCTAACACGCCGTCGCAATCGAAGATGAGAGCATTCTTCATGCCGCTTTCCCCTCGCTGCCGAAGATCTTCATGAACGACGCCACCTGCG
>CAYOTD010000422.1:4794-5157 GCA_964406685.1 uncultured Solibacteraceae bacterium
CAACCTCTGCCACAGGAGCCTGTATGAGCCGAGATCAAGACCTGCGCGCCGAAAGCGCGCGCCACCTGCGCCACCAGGTTCTTCTTCACCGCGCCCAGCAGCTTGAGCGGGTCGTACTCGGTGGGTTTCTGCTCGAGGTAAGTGCGATAACTGTCGGCCAGAACGATCTTGAGCTGGGTCGAGACATTGACTTTGGGCGCGCCCAGCCGGATCAACTCGTGAAACGTCTCGTCCGAGAGCCCTGTTCCGCCATGAACCACCAGCGGGATCGGTTCGGCGGCGACGATCTCGGCCACGCGCTTGAAGTTGATCTTGGGCGTGCCCTTGTAAACGCCGTGCGCGGTGCCGATGGCTGGGGCGAAG
>CAYOTD010000423.1:0-5146 GCA_964406685.1 uncultured Solibacteraceae bacterium
AGCTGCATATCACCGATGAGGTCTACAAAGGGATGTGGCTGTCGCCGGGCAACAGGGTGCTGATGCGGACCGATGAACCGGCCAGCGACGGGCCGGTGGTGTGGATCAGCCCCTATCAGAAGTCGCGTGTAGTGATCATCGAATTGGGTCACGACCGGCGGGCGCACCTGCATCCGGGTTACCGGCGGCTGGTGCAGAATGCCGTCCTGTGGGCGGCCGGGCGAGGCGAACGGTGACGCGGCGGGAGTTGGGAAGGCTGGCGCTGGCCGCGCTGCCGGCGGGGCCGGCGGCGGCCAGGCCGAATTCGAAGGTGCGCGGCGTCATGATCGGGGCGCAGAGCTACAGCTTTCGGGACCGGCCGCTGGAGGCCGCGCTTCAGGGTATGGCTGAGGTGGGCTTGAGTTACTGCGCGCTGTGGCAGGGCCACGTCGAGCCGGGGCGCGTCTCGCGCGAGGAGATGCGGAAGTGGCGGACGAGCGTCGATATGGCCGAGTTCCGGCGCATCCGCGAGAAGTTCGACCGGGCGGGCGTCCGCATCTACGCCTATTACTACAGCTTTCGCGACGATTTCAGCGACGCCGAGATCGCGCGCGGATTCGAGATGGGGGAGGCGCTGGGCGTGAAGTACCTGGAAGCGTCGGCGAACGTGACCACCGCGAAGCGGGTGGATCCGTTCGCCGCGCGGGCGAAGATGTACGTCGGCATGCACAACCACGCCAACGTGAAGCCCAACGAGTTCGCCCGGCCGGAGGATTTCGATGAAGCGATGCGGGGCGCCTCGCGCATCCGCATCAACCTGGACATCGGCCACTTCGTGGTGCTGGGTTACGATCCGGTGGAGTTCATCCGCAAGCGCCACGCCGAGATCGTCACCCTCGACGTGAAGGACCGGACGCGGGACGGAGGGAACCTGCCCTTTGGCGAGGGCCAGACGCCAATCCGCGAGGTCCTGCAACTGCTCCGGCGGGAGAAGTACAAGATCCCGGCCATGATAGAGTACGAATACAAGGGCGGGGACGCGGTGGCCGAAGTCAGGAAGTGCTACGAGTTCTGTAAGCGCGCGCTTGCCTAGGAGAGGGATTTTCGTCATGAAACCGCTTGGCGGGATCTTACTGGGTGTTCTGCTTGGAGCCGGAGCGGCACTTGCGGCCGGCACATTCCGCGCGGGCGCATCCACGGTGGATGTGACGCCGCAGGCCTTCCCCATCATCACCAGCGGAGGGTTTCTGGCGGCCACCGCGAAGCGCGCCGAGGGAACGCTGCACGTGCGCGCGGTGGCGCTGGACAACGGCGGAGAGCGCGTGCTGATCACCGTGGTCGACACGCTCATGATGCCGCGCGAGTTTCTCGACCGCATCAAGCAGACCGTTTCGCGCAGCACGGGGATTCCGGCCGGGAAGATGCTGATTTCGGCTACTCACAGCCACTCGACGCCGCCCGTGATGGGGGCGCTGGGAACGGATGAAGACCCCGCGTACGCGCGGTTCCTGGAAGAGCGGATTGGGAAGGCGATGGAAGGGGCGGTGCGGAACCTGGCGCCGGCGCGCGCGGGGTGGATTGCGGTCGAGGATAGTGAGCACACGCACTGCCGGCAATGGATTCTGCGGCCGGACCGCATCCGGAAAGACCCGTTCGGCGAGATGACGATCCGGTCCAACATGCACCCCGGTTATCAGCATCCGGACTTCATCGGACCGGCGGGGCCGCAGGAGCCGGGGGTGACGCTGCTCTCCTTGCAGACGCCGGAAGGCCGGCCCATCGCGCTGATCGCGAATTACTCGATGCACTATGTGGGCGCGGGCGGGGGCATCGTATCGCCCGACTACTACGGGCCGTTCTGCGAGAACATGCAGCGGCTGATCGGGGCGCAGGCGGGCGGCCGTCCTTTCGTCGCCATCATGTCGCAGGGGACCAGCGGCGATCAGCACTGGATGGACTACAGCCAGCCGAAGAAGGACACGAACCTGCGCCAGTTCGCCGACGCCTTGGCAGAGGTGGCGCATGCGGCGTATCGGAAGATCCAGTATCGCGACAACGTTCCCATCGCCATGGCGGAGACGACGATCACGCTTTCGCGCCGGGTTCCGGGACCGGTACGGCTGGCGTGGGCCAAGGAGTTGATGGCGAAGATGGGCGGGGCGCCGCCGAAGTCGCAACCGGAGGTGTACGCGCGCGAGCAGATGTACCTGGCCGCCGAGCCGCGCCGCGAGTTGAAGTTGCAGGCGGTGCGCATCGGGGAGTTGGGCATCGCGGCGATCCCCAACGAGGTGTTTGGCATCACGGGTCTCAAGATCAAAGCCCAGAGCCCGCTGCGGCCCACCTTCAACATCGAGTTGGCCAACGGGGCCGAAGGGTACATCCCGCCGCCGGAGCATCACGTGCTGGGCGGGTACACTACGTGGCCGGCCCGGACGGCGGGGCTGGAAGTGAACGCCGAGCCGAAGATCGTGGAAGCGGTGTTGGGGCTGCTCGAGAAGGTCGCGGGCGCGCGGCGGCGCGCGGTGGTGGAGAGCAACGGGGCGTACGCCAAGGCGGTGCTGGCGCGCAAGCCGCTGGCGTACTGGCGCGGCAACGAATTCAGCGGGCCGAAGGCGGTTGACGCCACGCGGCGCGGGAACGACGGCGTATACGGGGACGGGATCGTCTTCTATCTTGAGGGGCCCGAATCGGCGGGGTTCTCGGGCGGGGAGAGGAATCGCTCCCCGCACTACGCGGGCGGGCGCATGACGGCTGCTGTGAAGGGGGCTCGGGGCGACTATTCGGTCGAGATGTGGTTCTGGAGCGGGATGCCGGCGGGTTGCCTGTTCGAGGCGGGCGACGAGTGGCTGGGCATCGGCGGGGCCGCGGGCGGAGTGGTGTTCGGCAAGGGCGGGATGACGATGGAAGGACGGACGCCTGTCGGGCGGCGAACTTGGCATTATCTGGCGCTGGTGCGCAAGGGTGCATCCGTGACTGTCTACCTGGATGGCGGGGCAGAGATCACTGGCGAGGCGCCGGGTGCGGCGAAGTTTGCGGGGAACGTCTCCGCCGGGGGGCGTGCGGACGGGGCGGCCAACTTCTCCGGCAAGATCGACGAGATTGCGGTATATGGGCGCGCCCTGACGGCGCGGGAGATCGCCGGCGCGCCGAAGCGCGCTTCACAGACAATGCCGGCGCGGAATTGAAAGGCCAGCCCTGCATTCTGCTATACTGATTCCTTCATGACACTGCGGTCCGTCAGCCGGCGCCATCACCATCACCCTCATGCGGATGGTGCGCCGCGACGGGTTCGCTTCTGAGCGCTTACGAAGCAAAGAGTCACGTAGCCCGCCGCGGTCCGGCGGGCTTTTTTGTTGGAAGACGAGATGAAACTGGATTTCTCAAAATCGGATGGGTTGGTGACCGCGGTGATTCAGGACCACGCGTCGGGGCGGGTGCTGATGGTCGGCTACATGAATGAAGAGGCGTTCCGCCGCACGGTGGAGACGGGCTATGCGACGTTCTATAGCCGGTCGCGCAAGAAGCTGTGGCTGAAGGGCGAGTCCTCCGGGCATCGCCTGGTGGTGAAGAGCATACAGACGGATTGCGACCAGGATGCCGTGCTGGTGGGCGTCGAGGCGCTGGGGCCGGGCGTGTGCCACGAAGGGTATCAGAGCTGCTTCTTCCGCACGCTGAAGGGCGGCGCGTGGGTGGAGAGCGAAGAACGCACCTACGATCCCAGCGCGGTCTATGGAGGCAAAGCGTGAAGCTGAAACTGGGGATTCCGAAGGGGAGCCTGGAGAACGCGACAGTGGACCTGTTCCGCCGGGCGGGATTCAACATCACCACCTCGAGCCGGTCCTACTTCCCGGCGGTGGACGATCCGGAGATCGAGTGCATGCTGATCCGCGCGCAGGAGATGGCGCGTTACGTCGAGGACGGCGTGCTCGACGCGGGGCTGACCGGGCGGGACTGGGTGGAAGAGAACGAGGCCGCGGTGGTGACGGTGGCCGACCTAATCTACGCCAAGCAGAGCTTCGGGAAGGTGCGCTGGGTGCTGGCCGTGCCCGATGCCTCGCCGTTCCATTCGGTCAAGGACCTGGAGGGCAAGATCATCGCCACCGAACTGGTGGGGGCGACACGGCGTTACCTGGCGGCCAACGGCGTCAAAGCTAAGGTCGAATTCAGTTGGGGCGCGACCGAGGTGAAGCCGCCGGTGTTGGCCGATGCCATCGTCGAGGTGACCGAGACGGGCTCGTCGCTGCGCGCCAACAAGCTGCGGATCGTGGAGACCGTGCTGGAGTCGAACACGCAACTGATCGCCAACCGGGAGTCTTGGGCCGACGGCTGGAAGCGGCGCAAGCTGGAAGACATGAAGATGCTGCTGGAGGGCGCCATCAACGCGCTGGGCAAGGTAGGCCTGATGCTGAACGTGCGGCAGAGCGACCTGGCGCGCGTGCTCGACGTGCTGCCGGCGTTGAAGAAGCCGACCATCTCGCACCTGAGCGACGAGGAATGGCTGGCGGTGAACACCATTCTGGACGAATCGACCGTGCGCAGCATCATACCGCGGCTCAAGGAGGCGGGCGCGCAGGGCATCGTCGAATATCCGCTGAACAAGATTGTGATGTGACTATGCTGCGAATCATCGAATCCCGACAAGCCGGGCGGTTGCTGAAGCGGCGCGCGGCGCTGCTGAGCGAGGCGGAGGCGGCCGTTCGTCCGATTCTGGCGGCCGTGCGCAAGAACGGCGACAAGGCGCTGGTGGAATACGCGCGGCGCTTCGACGCGCTCGACCGGTCGAGTGTGGCCGTGCCGCGGAGAGAATTGGACGAGGCCGCCGAGAACCTGGACCCGGATTTCCGCGCCGCCGTGCGCGTGGCGTCACGCAATGTCCGTGCCTTCGCCCGGCTCCAGTTGCCGCAGGCCAAAAGCGCGGTGATCGCGCCGGGGCTGAAACTGGGGCAGGTGGTGCGGCCGCTGGAGACGGTGGCCGCGTACATCCCGGCGGGGCGGTATCCGCTGCCTTCCACGCTGCTGATGACCGTGATCCCGGCGCAGGTGGCGGGGGTCAGGAACGTCTGCGTGGCCTCGCCGCGCATGGTCCTGGAGACGTGGGGGACGGCGTCGCTGCTGAAGGTGACCCGGATGTTCCAGATGGGCGGGGCGCACGCCATCGCGGCTTTCG
>CAYOTD010000424.1:0-5138 GCA_964406685.1 uncultured Solibacteraceae bacterium
GGAGACCCGCTGCACGCCGCTGACGCGCTCCTGGTTGGTGCGCACGATCACCCGGTCGCCCTGCGACAGGATCTCGAGCGGGCACTGCTGGTTGGCCGTGTTGGCCTCGCTTTGGTTGAAGGCCCGGATGGTCTTGCGGCCCGACACCTTCACTTCCTCGGTGTCGGTGCCGACCACGCGGGTGTTGCCGCGCAGGTTCTCAATCACCACCCGGGGCGTTTTGCCGGCCGCCTTCTGCCCCTCCAGCGGAAAGTCGTAGGACTCGCCGAAGACCTCGATGCCCCGCATCGAGAAGCGGCCCTGGGGCCACTTGGAAATCACCCGGTTGGTGACCGACAGCGCCCCGCCCGCCAGGACGATCAGCACGATCAGGGTCCACTCCCCTCCCGAGACGCCGGCCGCCGGCAGCGGTTTGGAGCGCATCGCCCAGAACAGGATTTCCAGCAGCCGCAGGGCGCCCCACGCGATCAGGAGAAAGGGCCAGTAGCGCGCCATGATCTCCAGCAGCGGCAGATCGGGGCGCAAATTGTTCGCCAGGAACAGACTGCCGATCAGGATCAGCAGTAGCGGGCCGATCAGAGAGCTTCTTCTCATGGTTGAAACCCTCCCTGCGTATCGGATCTCGGAGACGGCCGCGAGGCGGCCCTTTCCAGCAGCTTCATCAGGCCGAACACGATGATCAGCGCCGGCCAGGTTCTCCAGAACGCGTAGGAGCCAAAGTGATCGATCGCCAGCAGCGTGCCCAGGGTGATCAGCAGGATCGGCCCGCGCACGGCTTGGACCAAGGTGCCGCTACTGCCGTTCATGACCGGCCTCCTGGTTCGCCGGGCGGCCGCTGCCGTCGTCGTTGAGGCGGACGTAAAGCATATAGGCGCCCAGGACAATTAGAAACACGGGCCAGTAACGCAGAATCTGGTAGAAACGGATGATCTCCAGGTTGTTCAGAAGGAACAGGGTGCCGGAGGCGATCAGCACCACCGGCAGCACCGGAAAGCCGGCGCCGGGGCCCTTCAGCGGCACCAGGCTGGAGAACTCGTCCACCGGATGGCCCAACATGCGTTTCTTGGCTGTGTGGTGGGCTTCGAAAGCCATGTAGAAGTGCCACACCGCGATGAGCATCCCGAACAGCGGTTCCAGGCCGCCAGCCGCGTCGCTGCTGACGATGCTGACCAGCAAGCCCCAGATGACTACGTGGACCAAGCCCTTGGCGTACTGGCCGTTATAGATCGCGCCCACACCCGGGATCAGGCCCAACAGGAACGCCAGTCCGGGCGATACGCTGGAATCGAACGCCGGGGCCTGCGGAGGAGGCGGCGGGGGGGGAGCCCAGGTCGAGCTGGCGGCCGAGCCATGGGGCGCGGGCACGTGGTCCTGGCAGTAGACGGTTCCCCCAGTCTGGCGCTGGCACGCCGCGCAGAGGCCCTTGCCGCACTCCCGGCAGAAGGCCGTCGCCATCTCTTCCGGATGATTCACGCAGTTCATTTCTCTTCCCTCGCTTTCGATCCCCCGCCCACGGCCGCCGGGGACTGGCCCCCGTCCGACTCCTGGGGTGCGACCACCCCGCCGGCCGGCTGTGCCCTTCGCTCCACGTCCTCCTGGTCAGTGAGCTCCTTCAATCTCGTCTGGATCTCGTAAACGAAGCGCAGGTTCTCGTAGTACTTCACGGCCCGCTCCCAGGTCCGGTGGGCACGATCGTCCAGGGCGGCCCAGACCCGGGCCGGATTCAGGTCGGCCGCGGTCAACTGCCGCGGCTGGATGCCGGCGAACCTCCCCAGCATGGCGAACGACAGGATGGTCATGGCCATGCCCATCGCCAGCCGCGGCTGAAGGATGGGCTCAAACCAACGCCCCAGCCACTCCCGAACTCCCCGGCGGCGTTCCTGGGACGGCCCCCGGACCGGCGTCTGGAAGAGAATCCTGGTAACCAACTCGGCTGGCGGCTCGATGGGAGCCACACGCGCCAGGAAGCCGACCGCCGCAGCCGCGTCCCGCGCCAGCTCGGCGCAGGCCGGACACCCGGCGAGATGCTCTTCGACCGTCGTCTTGGCCGCGGCATCCAGTATGCCGTCTACGTAATCGCAAAGCAGGATTTCCAGGTCGGCGCACTTCATACCGATACCCTCTGCTTTCTGAGCAACCGGGCCAATTCCGCCCGGCCGCGGTTCAGCCTGGACTTCACGGTTCCTTCGGGAACGTGCAAAACCTCGGCGATCTCGCGGTATTCCAGCTCCTCGATGTCCCGCAGAATCACCGTCTCCCGCAACTCCGGCGACAGTCTCCCCAGCGCCGCCTGAAGGACCTCCCCGGCTTCACGCCCGGCCAGCATCCCGTCGGTGCGGCCGGAAATGGCGGATCGCTCCTCCAGCAGCGGAAGCTGGTCCTCGATGGAATCCGTCGCCCGTTCCTGCTTGGTGCGCCGGTAGTGATCGATCAGGAGGTTTCGCGTCAGCCGGGTCAGCCACACGACGAAGGAGCCCTCGCCGGAGCGAAAGCTGCCGATCGTGCGGAATACCCGTAGGAATACGTCCTGCGTGAGATCCTGAGCCTCCGAGTCCTTGCCGGTGAACCGGTAGCAGATGCCGTAGACGCGGCGGGTGTGCAGCTTCACCAGGTCTTCCCATGCCGCTTCGTCACCGCGCAGACAACGATCAACCAGGCTCGAGTCAAGATCCACGCAGATTCCCGTCGCCCTCGGCACAACTCCATGGCCCGGCCGCTGCCAGGGGAGATGTACTCTCGCCCCCGGCGCCGGCAGCGGAAACGTGGTGGCCATGGTCGCCATTGCGATCCTCGTTCAAAAGGCGGAGGCTAGTACTAGAGCGGCTGGGGTACTGGCCCTCGCCGTCCGTTTTCGGCTTCCACTTGTTGAAACGAGGATTTATCATTAGAAGTTCAAACGAATCGCGCTCACCGGCTTCGAGCGCCGCCGCTCTCGCTGGCTTGTCAGGCTGCCGCCGGCGACAATGCAGTAATTCATTCTAGCCCCAGAATGACCCAACACGGCGCATCTCAGGATCGAAATTGGCGGTGGCCTGCGGCCCTGCTGGTGTTCCTCGCCCTGCTGGTGTGGCTGGTGGCGGGCCGCTGGCGGGAGTTTGGTTTTGAATGGTCGGATTTCGCGGCCGCCTTCCGCCGGCTCCGTTGGGGATGGGTGGCAATCGCCGCTGTATTCGGTCTGCTAACCTACTACGGACGCGCCCTGCGATGGCAGGTCATGCTGCGAACTGTCGTCCCGTCGGCAGGCATCGGCAACCTGCTGCGGGCCACCGCGATCGGTTTCACGGCGGTAGTCCTGTTCGGACGGCCGGGGGAGTTCGTTCGACCCTACCTGATCTCGGTCCGGGAGAAGGTCTCGTTCTCCTCGCAGTTGGCGGCCTGGATGCTCGAGCGCGTCCTCGATCTGCTGACAGTGTTGCTTGTGTTCGGGCTAGCCCTTACACAGGTCCGGCCGGAGGAGGTCGGTCCTCGGCTCGGCTGGGTCCTCCAGGTGGGCGGCTGGTTCGTCGGAGTCATCAGTTCTATTTGTGTCGTTGTATTGTTTGTGCTGCGGAGCTGCTCTGAGGCCATGCGTCGCCGACTGGGGGAGGCGTTGAGCTTCCTGCCGGAGGGTTACCGGAAGAGGGTGGAAAGGGTTGTTGACTCCTTCCTGGAAGGCCTGAAGGTGACGCGGAGGCCCGCGTACTTGGCTTCGCTGCTGGCCTACACCGCTCTGGAGTGGTTTCTTATCGCGGTTTGTTACCTCTGCCTTTTCAAGGCATATCCCGAGACGTCGGGATTCGGGTGGCAGCAGACGATGGTGTTCATGGGATTCGTTTCTTTCGGCAGCATTTTCCAGATCCCGGGGGTGGGCGGCGGGGTCCAGTTGGTCACGGTTGTCGTTCTCACCGAGTTGTTTGCCATGCAGCTTGAGCTGGCGACGAGCATCGCTCTGCTGACCTGGTTGCTTACATTTGTAGTAATTATACCGCCCGGCCTGTTGCTGGCGTTCCATGAAGGCCTGAACTGGCGCCGGTTGAGAGGCCTGGAGGCGGAGACGGGGCTATGAATTGTCCCTTTTGCGGCTACAAGAAGGATCGCGTCATTGACTCGCGAGAGAGCAAAGAGGGCGATGTCATTCGCCGCCGCCGCCAATGTCTTTCCTGTGAAAGGAGATTCACGACCTACGAGAGAATCGACGAGGTTCCCTACATGGTCATCAAGAAAGACGGCAGGCGGGAGAAGTTCGACCGCCAGAAAGTGCTTGCCGGACTCTTGCGGGCGGTCGAGAAGCGCCCTGTTGGGATGGGGAAACTGGCCGAGATTGTCGATGAGGTAGAGGGAAGGCTGGTCGAGAGCCCTGAGCGAGAGATATCAACTACTGAAATAGGAGAAATGCTGATGGAGCGGTTACGGACGCTGGACAAGATCGCCTACGTCCGATTCGCCTCCGTCTATCGGGATTTTCAGGATGTGGAGGCCTTTCTGAGCGAGGTCAAGGAGTTGATTCGCCAGAAGCGCGGTTGAGGGCTCGGTACTTGGCCGACGGTGTTAGCTGCGGCGGCACAGCAGATTGCTGTAACCAAAAACTCAGTGAAACATCTTTTTAAATAGGCACTTAACTTGGACGAACGTTGATGCTATAATTGCAGGCGGCATCTTGCGCCCTAACGGCACCTTCACGAGCAGACCGGGCTTACCGGTGACTCAACTCAGCCAGAAGCACTCCAGTTGTAGGGGTACTGTATTTTCCCCCGAGGGGGAGGTGGTTCTCAGGTGGACCAATTCGAAGATCAGTTCTTGACAGATAGCCATGAACCGTTGGGACTTCCCTTCGATGAGGAGTCCAACTTCTTCCATCCGGAAGAAGTGCACGATGTAGATGAATTCGCCACTACCCAGCAGGCCGAGGAATCCATCTACACCGATGATCCGGTACGGGTGTATCTGCGGGAAATGGGCGCGGTCCCCCTGCTGACGCGAGAGGGGGAAGTTGATCTTGCGCGGCGCATGGAGCGCGGCAAGTTGAAGATGCAAAAGGCGATCAGCCGCTCGGCGCTGGTGCAGCTCATGGCCGTCGAGATGGCGGACCAGCTCAAGCGGGGCGCCGAGGAGCTGGACAACCTGGTCGATCTGGGCGAGATGGAGGAGGGCAGCGCGGC
>CAYOTD010000425.1:0-5128 GCA_964406685.1 uncultured Solibacteraceae bacterium
TGTCGCGCACCTGCTTTCCCTTGTAGCCGAAGACCTTGTACTCGCGGCCTTCGACGTTGCACTTGACCAGGTAGCTCAAAAAGCCGTGCAGTTCCACGCCCGCGTGGTTGGGGCCGGTGAGACACCCGCCGCGCAGGCAGCAGGTCGGCATGCCGAAGTAGCGGCCGTATTCCTGGACCATCACGTCGCCGGCCAGCTTCGAGGCGCCGAACAGCGAGTGCTTGCTCTGGTCGATGGGGAAATCCTCAGCGATGCCGTGGGCAAAGGCCGCCTCCGCGTACTCCCAGCGCGTTTCCTGTTCCACCAGCGGCAACTGGTTGGGGCGGTCGCCGTAGACCTTGTTGGTCGACATGTGGATAAACGGCGCGGCGGGGCAGAAGCGGCGCGCGGCTTCCAGCAGGTGCAGGGTGCCCACGGCGTTCACCTCGAAGTCGAGGAAGGGAATCGCGGCGGCGCGATCATGCGAGGGTTGCGCCGCGGTGTGAATGATCAACTCCGGCCGGAGTTGCCCGACCAGGGCCAGCACCGCCTCGCGATCGCGGATGTCGATGGCGTGATGGCTGTAGTCCGGGATCTCGGCCCGCAACGCCCCAAGCACCCAACTGGTGTCGCCCTCCGGGCCGAAGAAGACCATCCGGTGACTGCTATCGATGCCGGTGACGGAGAATCCGCGACGCGCGAAATAGCGCGTCACTTCCGAGCCGATCAGGCCGCAGGAGCCCGTCACCAGGACTTTTGTCCCACTCTTCATCGCGTTTCATGCTTCCACGGCGGCGCGGCGTCTGTCAACGCGCCGGCCCGGCCATGCGGAAGGGCTGGTTCTTTTCATAAAGCGCGATCCGTGATTTCAGATCGGCGGCCAGGGCCGGGTCGGTGCGCGCGGAGGCGAGCGCGCGGCGCGCGGTGGCGGCGGCTTCGGCGAAACGGCCGGCTTCGGCGTAGGCGGCGCCCAGGGTATCGAGCAGCACCGGGTCGTCCCCGCCCGCGAGTTTGAGGGCGCGCTGGGCGCAGTCGATCGCTTCGGCGCCGTTGCGGGCGCGCGGGTCGGGCGAGGTGGCCAGCAGCCAGGCCAGGTTGCTCAGAAGCGGCCCGCGGTTCGGCTCCAGGCGAAGGGCGGCGCGGTTCTCCTCGACGGCCTCCCGGTGCCGGCCCTGCATCAGGAAGGCCGCGCCCAGGTTGACGTGGGCTTCTGTCGATTCCGGGTTCAGCTCCAGGGTCTCGCGCCACAGCGCGATGGCTTCGTTGAGCCGGCCCCGGTGCAGGAAGGTGAGGCCCAGGTTGTTGCGCGCGTCGGCGAAATCCGGCTTCAGATCCAGGGCGGCGCGGAACTCGGCGGCGGCTTCCTCCAGCCGCCCCCGGCGGAGCAGAAGGGCGCCCAGGTTGGTGTGCGCCTTGGCGTCGTCCGGCCCCAAGGCGAGCGCGCGCTTCCACTCGGCCAGGGCGGCGTCGATGTGCCCCTTTTCGGTCAGCTCATAGGCGCTGTCGTAGAGACGGTAGAACTCGGTGGCGGGCGCGTCCATCGCCTCCATCCCTCCCGGCGGGAGGTTGACGAACTCGGGGATGTTCACCGCGCGGTTGGCCGCCGTCGCGTTTTCTATCAGCACCGCGGGGGTGTCGTTGCCCTGCTCGTCAATGTGTGTCAGGAACAACTGGGTGTAGGGCGATCGGCTCTTGGAAGAGAACACCATCCAGCGGCCGTTGGGCGAGAAACTGTGCCAGGAGTTCATCCGCGGCGTGTTGCAGCGCATGCGCCGCGCCACCCCGCCGGCGGCCGGCACGATGTAAAGCTGCCCGTCGGGGCGCATCAGTTGGCCGTTGCGGCACTGCACGTAGACGATCCAGCGGCCGTCGGGCGAGACCTTGGGAAAGGAGTTGCTCATGCCGTTCTGCGACGCTCCGGCGATGGGCTCGGCCCGACCGCCTTTGCCGCCGTTGAAGGGAATCCGGTAGAGGTCGTAGCGGATCTGGACTTCGTTGGGATCGTTGGGATATTCGGCCAGGGGGCGGCCCTCGGGATAGGAGTCGGTGGCCGGGGCGCGGGCAAAGACCAGGTAGCTGCCGTCGGGGCTCCAGACGGCGTTGGCCTGGACGTAGCGGGGATCGTCGGCGCCGGGCAGGGCGTGGATGGCGTCCCCGGCGCGGTCATACCAGGCCAGGATGCCGCGGGTGGGATAGAAGACCTGGAGGAAACGGTAGTCCTTGAAGTTGGCCACGTAGTATTCCACCTGGGTGGCGGTCATCACGTAGCGGCCGTCGGGCGACACCTGGGACATGAAGCCGATGCGTTTGTCGGCGGCGTTCTGGTCGCGGAACCGCTTCCAGGAGATCACGTCCCGGTCGCGGATCGACATGCGGCGGGAGACGGGAAGGATGGCGTACAGGCCCTTATCGTTGTGGGGACCGTCCAGGTCCAGGCCCAACGTCTTTCCATCGGTGGAGAAGGAATGGCAGTTGGCGCAGGTATGGATTCCCTCCATCACCACCCGGCTGGAGGGGTCGCCCACCCAGCGCAGCCGCCAGGCGATGTAGGGCAGCAGCTTGGGCGAAATGGGCTTGATGACGCCCTTCTTCAGTTCGGAGGGCATCAGCGGCACGTCGCGGTAGAAGATGGGCGCGCCGACCGGGTCCTTCGAGGTCCGGAATCGAAGGCGGCCGCGGGAGACGGCGCGCGGGCCGCGGTAGCCGGTGATGATGAGGCGCGCGTCGCGCTCGACGGAGCGCCGCTTGATCTCTTCCCACAGCGCGGGGCCGGGCTTCCAGGTGTGCGAGGCGGCTTCCTCCGGGGTGAGCCGGGGTAACTCGTTGGTGGGTCCGGCACAGCGCGGGTCGATCTCGCCCAGCCGGGGCGGTTCTCCGGGCGCATCCACTCGGATGGCCTCCGCGCCATCCTCGAAGCCGATTTCGATCCGCCAGCGCGCGGTTTCGGGCGCCGGGTCGCGCCAGATGAACGTGGGCGCCGCCATGTCCGGAGGAAAGACGGAACCCTCCAGCGGATAGTCAACTGTGATGACGGCCAGGGGCGGCTCGGCCGCGCCGGCCATTCCGGCCATCCACAGCAGCAACACCGCCAGCGCGCCGTTTCCGGGAATCATCCTCCACTCCAGGATAGTGCGGGCGGGGCCGATAATTGAGATGTGACCGCCTTTGGCCGATTTCAGATCCTGGGGGAGTTGGGGCGGGGAGGCATGGGCGTCGTGTTCCGCGCCCACGATCCGAGCATGGCGCGCGACGTGGCGTTGAAGGTCCTGCGAACGGACTCTTCGCTATCCCCGGCGGAACGCGACGACCTCACCCAGAGATTCGAGCGCGAGGCCAAGGCCGCGGGCGGCTTGAACCACCCCAACATCGTGATCCACTTCGAGCGGGGCGAGATCGGCGAGCACAAGTACATCGTCATGGAACTGGTGGAGGGCCGGCCCCTCCACACGATGATGTCGCAGGAGCCCGGCCTGGGCGTCGACGAGGCGCTCTCGATCCTGCGCCAGATGGCCGCGGCGCTGGATTACGCGCACAGCCGGGGCGTCATTCACCGGGACATCAAGCCGGCCAACGTGCTGGTGGTGGAGGGCGGCGCCGCCAAGATCGCGGATTTCGGCATCGCCAAGTGCGCGCTGATGGGCACGGCCACGGCCAGTTCGATGATCA
The DNA here is from genome assembly GCA_964406685.1 of uncultured Solibacteraceae bacterium. Classification (GTDB taxonomy): domain Bacteria; phylum Acidobacteriota; class Terriglobia; order Bryobacterales; family Bryobacteraceae; genus JACQZT01. Next base: position 3,646 of record CAYOTD010000425.1, read on the forward strand.
TCGGCAGCCCGCACTACATGGCTCCGGAACAGATCGAGGCGCGGACGGTGACCTCGCGCACCGATCAGTGGGCCCTGGCCGTGACCGCCTACGAGATGCTCACGCGCAACAAGCCGTTCCAGTCGGACTCGGTGGCCGGCCTGTTCCAGCAGATCCTGGCCGCCGCGCCGGCCGATCCGGCCACGTTCGATCCGCGGCTGCCGGAGGCGGTGAAGAAGGTCTTCGGCAAAGCGCTGAGCAAGCCGCCGGAGGAGCGGTTTGAAAACTGCACGGCCTTTGTTGAAGCCCTGGCGGTGGCCCTGGCAAGGCCCGCCACCGCCGCCGAGGTGCGCCGGCGCGGCCTTGTGGTCAAGGTGAGATCCGTCAGGAAATGGGCGGTGGCGGCGGTCGTCGTCCTGGCGCTGGCCGCCAGCGCAGCGTGGCTGGCGGGCCGATGGGTCGGCCGCACCCGATCGGCTGCCCAGACGGTCTCCTCCGTGCCCCAGGCGCAGATCCGGGCGGGCGAAAAACGCCTGAACCGGCGCGACGGCATGCTGTATGTCTGGGTGGCGCCGGGGCGTTTCCGGATGGGCTGCTCGGAGGGCGATGGGCAGTGCGAAGCCGACGAAAAGGTCCATGAGGTGACCCTCACCGAGGGCTTCTGGATCGGACAGACCGAGGTGACCACCGCCGCGTTCCGCAGGTATTGCCGCGTGGGCGGCGGGCGGTTGCCGGAAGCGGCCGGGTTCAACTCCGGTTGGGCCAACGATTCCCTGCCCATCGAAAATGTCACCTGGGAGGCCGCCGCGGGCTACTGCCGGTGGGCCGAGGGCCGGCTGCCCACCGAAGCCGAATGGGAGCTTGCCGCCCGCGCCGGCACGACAGCGCCGGCCTACGGGCCGCTGGAACAGATCGCCTGGAGCGCCGCCAACAGCGGGGAGCAGGCGCGCGAGGTGGGCCGCAAGCAGGCCAACGCCCTGGGCCTGTTCGACATGATCGGCAACGTCTGGGAATGGACGGCCGACTACTACCACGATGGAACCGCTTTCCGGGGCGGGGCCGTCAACCCGCGCGGTCCCGAAAGCGGCCATTTCCGGGTGCTGCGCGGCGGCTCCTGGATCCGTGACGCAGCCATGCTGCGCGTCTCGGATCGCTACCCGGTGAAGCCTGACAGCCCGGACCACGGCATCGGTTTTCGCTGCGTACTGGATGAGATGCCATAAGTATGAGCCGAACGGCCTTACGCCACCCCTAGGGCAAATTCCCTGACAAAATCCAAGCGCCTTACCGCAACGGTTTGCCCCGTGGGATCACTTATCGTCGAAGCAGGAGGGGAATGATGCGCAGCGGGCAACGCGAATGCGTTTCTGTACGGAGTGGGGAACAGTATCCCCCCGGATGTGGGTGTTCAACTCGCACTCATTGCCCGGGTCGAAGGATGGATCCATTCGTGGGCCGGCGGCTGCCGCTGGTTCAGCGTGTGAGACGGGTGGCGGCGGAGGTC
>CAYOTD010000426.1:0-5125 GCA_964406685.1 uncultured Solibacteraceae bacterium
CGTCACTTCCTTCTGGGCTTCCAACGTGAGCGCGATCTGGAGCAGGTCCGCGCCCTTCGGCTCCACGATGTCGGGCAGGTTGTCCTCCAGGAACCGCGCGAAATCCACCTGGGACATGGCCTTCTTGTTGCACTCCATCCAGGCCGTGAACTCCACCGAACGCCGGCTGGGATACGTGGCGACGTGCCCGCACCAGCCGGGCGCGTCCACACCGCCGGCGCCTTCGTGGTAGTCGAGAACGGCGACGAACTCCTCCACCTCGCGCGCGGCCTGGCCCGGCCGTTCCCCGTGGAAGAAGATGTGGGAGACGCCGTTCCTGCCGAACTCCTTCACGTAGCCGATGAAAGAGGCCGCGTCGTGAAGCTCCACCTTCTGTTGAATGCGCAGCGGGTGCGGCAGGAACTCCTCAAGGGAGCGAAGTTCACAGCCCTCCGGCACCACGGTGTACTGTGCCTCGCCCGCGGCCATCTGCACGACGCGCGGCTCGCCGATCGCCATTCCCGCCGCGATTGCGGCCTGCACGTCTCCGACCCGCTCGACGGCGGGGTCCTTCTCGTAGTTGTTAGCCATTGAGATTCACCTCCCTCAGTTCTCTCGGTGCGTCGACCGGCACGACCCGTAGCGGTAGGGGAAGCTGCTGCGGATCGTTCCGGACGAGCAGGTTGTCATCGGTGGCGTAGAAGACCGTGACGCCACGGTCCGGCTGCGGCGCCTTGCTCTTGACCTCGCTCTTGACCATCAGCACCCGGTCCGATCCCTTGGCCGCTAGGCTGACGTTGATGGCCAGGGTGAGGCTGCCGGCCTTGCCGGTCTGCCGCACGGCCGCCACGACCTTCTTCAGCTCGTCGGACAGTTCCGCGAGCGTGGCGCCGTTGTTGATGTGGATGATGAAGTCCTGGAACATGTGGCGCTACTCCTGTTTCTCCGGCGCGGTCTCGGTCGGCACGCGCCCGGAGAACTGCTGGCACATCTGGTGGTAGTCGGCGGCGCGTGCGACCTCTTCCGGCGTGAGGCGCCGCAGGAACTTGATCACTGCCTTGCCGTAGGTCTTGCCCTGCGGGTTCTGCGCCTTTTCCAGTTCCAGCGCAACGAGCGCGTGGAAGTAGGGCACGCCCTGGGTGGTGAGCTTCAGGAAGAACTGGCGGGCGTTCTTCACGCTGGTGGGCGGCAGGGAGACGACCTCGGGGAACATCGAGTCGCCGCGCATGAAGAAGAGCTGCTTGCCCTGCTTGCAGGCCTGGCCCGATCCTTCCTCCGCGCTGTCCCACCTGGCGAGCGGGCAGCGGGCACACTCGCCGCCGGGAGTTCCGCGCCCGATCAGGCCGTCGGCCGACGAGCACTGCGGCGGAACGTTGCCGGCCTCTTTGCTCGGGTAGTAGGTGCGCGTGTCGCGGTAGAAGGCGATCACGCCCTCGACCCGCTGTGCGGTTTCCTCGCCTTCGAGCGTGGGGATCAGCCAGAGCGCCGCCCCGCTCATGACCTTGATGCGGGGCAGATCGAACTCCGAGACGCTGCCGCCGGCGATGTTGACCGCGAACGCTTCCTTGACGGCGTCCGCGGCTTCGGGTGGAACGGTGAGCGCTTTGGGCGCGGTGAACTTCACGAGTTGGGTGGACATTGGGGCTCCTTTCAAGCCTTTCTGCTGCTGAGTTTGTGAACGAACGAAATCTTCAGGGCCTGGCCGAGGGGGGCGGGCAGCGCCGCGCGGATGTCCTCCTCGTCATAGGGCCGCTGTTCCTGTTGCGCCTGGGATTCGACCTCGCGCTTTACCTCGCGCACGAAGGCCGTAAGGCTGTTGGTGTTGTAGTTCTCCGCGACGTACTGGCCCAGTTCCGACTGCTTGAGCGCGGCGACCACGTCCTCGCGGTCATAGAGCGGGCTGGCGTAGATGTCGTGGACCAGGGAGACGGTGCGGCCGTCCACCGTCATCTTCTGAATGCCGTCCTGGATGAACTGCGGCACCAGGGCCTGCTCCAGGTCGTCCAGTTGCTGCTTGACCTGCTTCTGTTCGGCGTCCAGTTCCTTCTTCCGGTTCTCCAGGCACACGAACTCCTTCAGTTGCTCCAGGTTCACTGTGAGCGTCCTCCTTTTCCGGCTAGTTTTTGATTTCCACGAGGATGGCCTGCACGACCTCCGCGCGCTTCTCGAGGGCGCGCATGATCTTCGCGTCCACCGTGTTCCTCGCCACCAGGTGGATGTGTTCGACCGGCCGGGTCTGCCCGGGCCGGTGGACCCGCGAGAGCGACTGGTCGTATTCGCCGAGCGAGAACGAGAGCGAGTAGTAGATCGAGTAGCGGGCCCGTGTGAGATCGACTCCGACCCCGCCCGCGCTGATCTGCACCGCCAGGACCTGCGCTTCACCCGCCTGCCATTGGGCGATCTCATCTCGCCGCCCGGAGAGCTCGATCGACTTGTACCCGAGCGACTGGCAGGCCTCGTGGATTGCGTCGAGGTCCGCGTGGAACCGGCAGAAGACCACCACCGGTTCCTCCGCGCCGATGTCCTCCAACGTGTCGGCCAGCAGTTTCTGTTTCGAGGTATCGATGCGATGGCCCACGCCGTCATCGGTGGGAACGCAACCGCCCGTGACCTGCTGGAGCCTCAAGAGCTTCACCATCGCGTTCGCCGCCGTCACCACCCCGTTCCGGACCTGCGCGACGAAATCCTCTTCGAGATCGCGGTACACCCGTGCGGCCTCGCCGACGAGATCGCAGTTGTAGGTCACGTGCGTCTCGGGCGGCAGGTCCAGCACTTCTTTCCCGACGCGGAACATGATCCTGGACAGCGCCTTCTCCAGTTCATCGAGCTTCTGGAAGCCGATGACCTGCTTGTTCTGGTAGCCCCCGAGCACGGCATGCTTCTGCCGGAAAGCCGCGAACGAAGGGCCGAAGATCGTCTGGTCCAACGGGCGCGTCACGCCGTAGGAGTCCAGGGGACCGTGCGGCATCGGAGTGCCGGTCATCCCCAGCCGCACCAGCGCTCGCAGCCGCATGCGCTTACAGGCGAGTGAAGCCTTGCCGCCCGGCGCCTTGATGCGATGGGCCTCGTCCATGATGAACAGGTCCCAGCGCAACTTCTCGGCCCACTCGTTGAAGGGCTCGCGCCAGAACGAGTCGTAGTTGATGATGCAGACGAACGGCACGCCGCGGGCTTCCGCGAGCCGCATCTTCTCGGCGGCGAGTTCCTGCTTCTTCTTGACGCTGCTGACAGTGTCGTCCAGGGCGGCGACCACCAGCGGGATGCCCACGTGCCGCTCGAGTTGAGTAACCCAGACCGGCGCCACGCGCAGCGGACACAGGATCAGAGTGCGCTTCGCCCTGCGCTCCAACATCACCATGAACGCGACGAGCGTCTTGCCGGTGCCCATGCCCATGGCCAGCAACAGGCCGAACATTCCCAGGGCGAAGTGCTGCAGGCAGAACTGGAACGCCGCCAACTGATGCCGCCACGGGCGTGTCCGAAGACCCTCGGGCAGCACGACCGGTTCTTCTTCGGCGGGCGTGTGTGGCTCCGCTGCGGTCGCGATGGTGGCGGCCGCCGCGAGTTCATCGAACCGGGGCGTGGTGGACAACCGGTGGATCACGCCCCGGACCCGCCGCGCCTGCTCCTGCGTGGCCGGAAACGACCAGGCCTTGCGCTGCGAATCCCAGGAGCCGTTGGGAATGCGACGGCACAACAGAAGCGCGGAGAGCGGCGCGCGCAGAATGATGCGGCCGGCCTCCACGTCGGCATGGCTGGCGGGGCAGAGGTCAGGCATGAGACCCTCCCCTGGCGCGCCGCGCCTCGGCCCATTCTTCCAGCATCAACTGGGCTTCATTCTCGATGGCGTCTGCCACTTTGGAGGAAGCCACGAGTCCCCGCCGCACCACGCTGATGAGCGATTCGCTCTTGCCCAGCTTGCGGGCCACGCGCCGGTTCAGCCCGTACAACGGGTTGTCCTTCCGGTTCGGCTTGCGTTTGAGGATGGGGTGTTTCATAGTTGAGTTGAAGTTGAAAGATCATTATTCGCGATTTCGCGAAGTGTGTCAATCGCGATTATGGCGAAGTGCGCCGGAAGCGCCGCAACACTATGGATCAAAGCCAAATAAAGTTCGGCATCGAACTGCCCAAAGAACTGCACCGCCAGGTCAAAATCGCCGTCGCGACGCGCGGTCTGAAGATGAAAGAGGCTTCGGAACAAGCGTTTACGGCGTGGTTGGAAGCGGTGGGCGAGACCGGCAAACACCCTCACAAGACCGCCGCGACGGCGCAAGTGGAAGCAGCGTCGCCGTTTGGCGCACTCAGCCCGCAGGAGGAGCAGTACATCGACTGGCTCCTGGCCCTGGTGCGGCAGAAGAAGCCCACGCCCTCGGCCGAGATCGCATTGCAGGCGGTGCGGCTGGCCGGCTCTGAAGTTGTTGGGGAAAAGTCAGTTACAGCCCGAAAGAAACAGAAAGCCGGCTGATTGTCGCCGCCGCGTGCGCAAGATGTAGCGGTCCGCGCGTTCCCTCACTCCAACTAATAAGCATTTGATTTCGCGTTTTGTTCGCCATACAATCTTCCTATGGAGAGCGAAGCGAACACCAAACTTCGGCTGATCAAGCGCGGCCCGAAGCAGTTGGAGCTCGACTTCGTGACCGACGAAGATTTTGCCGAAGTTGTGGGTTGGCAGGACATCCAGTGGAAGGCGAATCTCGAAACGGCCAAGAAGATCGAGTCCATCGAGAACCGGATCAACCGCGGCGCACGGATCGTCGCCAAGAGCTTCTACTTCGACCACGAGCGGCGACTCGTGCGGACATTGAAGGCGCCGGCGGCCGCCGGCGAATGAGGGGAGGACAGATGGAAGAAGCGGATTGCCTGGCCGATTGGCAGGTGCGAATTCGCAATGCCGGTACGCCGGGAGAGTTGCTCCAGATCGCGGAGGAACTGAGGATGAGATCGGAGGCGGCCAAGCGGGAGTTGGTTCACCAGCCGCGCCAATCGAAACCACGTTCAATGGGCCGCAGGGCCGCGCGTTCCCGAACCGTGTCTGCAGAAAGCAGGTGACATAGCATGCCCGACGATAGCCGAATCGACTTCGAATCCCTGTTGCCGTTTCCGACCGAAATAGATGGGTCGTTCCAACTCGAAAACGGTGAGCTGG
>CAYOTD010000427.1:0-5122 GCA_964406685.1 uncultured Solibacteraceae bacterium
TCTTCGAGCCGCTGGGCATGAAGGACACGATGTTCCAGCCGCCGGAATCCCTGCGCGGGCGCATCGCCCCGACCGAGCGGCTGGCCGGCGCCAGCGAGTCCCTGCGCGGCATCGTCCACGACGAGACCACCCGCTACATGGGCGGCATCGCCGGCCATGCCGGCCTGTTCACCACCGCCGAGGATCTGTCGAAGTTCGCCGAGATGATGCTCAACCTGGGCGAGCGCGGCGGCGTCCGCGTCTTCAGTCCCCTGACCGTGCGCAAGTTCACCACGCCCCAATCGCCGGCCGATCAGCCGATCCTTCGCGGAGGCGGCTGGGACATGGACTCGGCCTTCTCCAGCAATCGCGGCGAGCTCTTCCCCATCGGCACCTTCAGCCACACCGGTTTCACGGGGACTTCGCTGGTCATCGACCCCGTCTCGAAGAGCTATGTCATTCTGCTGGCCAACAGCGTCCATCCGCACCGCCGGCCGCCCATCAGCTCGCTGCGCGGCCGCGTGAGCACGGTTGTGGCGGCCTCCCTCGGGATCGACTTCCAGGGCGTCGCAATCACCGGCTACAACGAAACCATCGTGGGCGCGGGCCTGGCGCGCACCGTCGCCCGCAACGGGCAGGTTATGACGGGTTTGGACGTGCTGGCGGCCGATGGTTTCGCGCCCCTGGCCGGCAAGCGCGTGGGCCTGATCACCAACCACACCGGAGTGGATCGGGAGGGCCGCCGCAACGTCGACGTCATGCTGGCGGGCGGGGTCCAGGTCGCCGCGCTTCTCTCGCCCGAACACGGCATCAGCGGGCGCGAGGATACCGAGGACGTCGCCGACTCGAAGGACCCGAAATCGGGTGTTCCCGTCTTCAGCCTCTACCGGGGATCGAACCGCACCCCCTCCGCCGAGGTGCTGAAGAAGGTCGACGTGCTGGTCTTCGATATCCAGGATGTCGGCGCCCGATTCTATACCTACATGTGCACGATGCAGAACGCCATGGTCGAGGCCGCCAGGCTCAAGATGCCGTTTTGGGTGCTGGACCGGCCCAACCCGGTCACCGGCGTCCGCGTGGAAGGGCCGATGCTGGATCAGGACCTGCACTCCTTCGTCGGCTGTGTCGACCTGCCGATCCGGCACGGCATGACCCTGGGCGAGATCGCCCGGCTGATCAACGCCGAGCAGAAACTCGGCCTGGATCTGCACATCGCCGAGGTCAGGGGCTGGCAGCGCGGTGACTGGTTCGACTCGACGGGGCTGAGCTGGATCGATCCTTCCCCCAACATGAGAAGCCTGAACGCCGCGACCCTGTATTGCGGTGTCGCCATGCTGGAGGCGTCGCGCAACTACTCGGTCGGGCGCGGCACCGACGCTCCCTTCGAACAGATCGGAGCCGATTGGATCCGCGGACGCGAGTTGGCGGCGTATCTCAACTCCCGCTACATCCCCGGCGTGCGGGTCTATGCGACCCGGTTCCGGCCCACGGCGTCGAATTTCTCGGGCCAGGAAATCGAAGGAGTCCGCTTTGTGGTGACCGACCGGAACTCCTTCAATGCCACGAGATTAGGGATGGAGATCGGAGCCGCCCTGGAAAAACTCTATCCCGGTAAGCTGCCTTGGGAGACGAATCTTCGGTTGATGGGAAGCCGGCGCATCGCCGAGGCGCTCCGTGCGGGCCAGGACCCACGGACCATTGCCACACAACTCGAGCCCGAGATCGCTCGCGTCCTGGAACGCCGGCAACCCTACCTTCTCTACCACTGAGAAGGCTCCCGCCGTCCTTCGCGGCCGCGGCCCGGCCCCGGCCGCCGTCTGTGGCGGCCTCCGGCGCCGGAGAACCCTTTAGTTGGCCGAGCCCGCCGTCTTCACGGCGGGTGTGCCACGACTGTTCTTCGTGATCACCTGCGGCTGGGTCCGCTTGCGTGCTTCGGCCAGCCAGGCGGGCGGTCTGCCCCGGCGCTTGCCGCGGCCTTGCGCCAGCCGCTCCAAACTGATGATCGCCTCTTCTATCTGTTCCCGTTCCTGGCGCAATTCGGCCAGGATTTTGGTTACGTCCATCGACTGCCCCCAACTAGTTTTCAATGCGGGCGGTCGTTCCGATTTCAGAACGGATTTTGCCATTGACCGCACGTACTTGAAGTTTTACCGTACTTTGCCGCTAGATTCAAGTCCTTTGTTCCGTTTTCGGAACAACAGTACGTCTAGGTCCGGTTGGCGCCGGGGCGGCTAGGGTCTCCGCCGGGCGGAAATCAGGCTGAATTCCTGGCCTTCCAGTGGTAATAGAACGGCAGCCCGGCGAAAATCAGGACCAGCCCGAACAGGGATTCGCGCGGCGAATCGACGAGCGTGGAAGCGGTTAGCGCCAGGGAGGCCAGAACGAACAGCGCCGGCACCCAGGGGTAGCCCGGCGTCCGGTAGGGCCGGGCCATCTCCGCCCGCTTGACGCGCAGAACGATCACGCTGGCCGCCGTCATCCCGTAGAAGAGCCAACTGGCGAAGATTACATAGGTAAAAAGTTGCTCGTATCGGCCGCTCAGGGCCAGCAGCGACGCCCACCCACTCAGCGCCAGAATCGAGACGCCGGGCGTGTGGTACTTCGGATGGACCGAGGCTACGGCGCGAAAGAAAATGCCGTCGCGGGCCAGGGCGTAGGGCACCCGCGCCCCCGACAGGATGGAGCCGTTCAGCGCGGCGAAGATCGAAACCATGGCCGCAAGACTGACCCCCGCCGCGCCGTGGTTTCCCAGGATGCGGCGCATCATCTCGGCCGCCACGCGGTCGCTCGAAGCGACCTCGGAGCCGGACAGGACGTAGAAATACGCGAGGTTGGTCAACAGATAGACCACGATCACGATCCCCGTGCCGCCCACCAGCGCGATCATGAGGTTCCGGTTGGGACGGCGCACTTCCCCGGCGACCATGTTGACGTTGTTCCAGCCGTCGTAAGCCCACAGGGCCGCCACCAGGGCCGCGAAGAATCCGGTCACCCCGCCGCTGCCGGCCACCCCCGCGGAAAAGTTCGCCGTCGATCCGTGTCCGGAGAACAGTCCGATCAACACAATCACGCCGATCAACCCCACCTTCACCGCGGTCGTGGCGACCTGCACCCCTCCGCCGAACCGCACGCCGATGTAGTTGACCCACGCCAGGAACAGGATTACCGCCACGGCGGCGAACTGCCCGTAGCGGATCTCCAGGGGTGCGCCGCCCGGCCCCAGCGGTATAGGCACACGCAAGGCCACGCTCTCCAGCACCGGCAGGAAGTTGGCCAGGTAGTAGAAGAATCCCGTGGCCAGGGTGGCAATGGAACCGCCGCGCGCGACCCAGAAGGTCGTCCAGCCATAGAGGTAGCCCCAGACGGGCCCGTACGCTTCCCGGAGGTAGGCGTACTCGCCGCCGGTTTCCGGCAAGGCGGCCGCCAGTTCCGCGTAGCTGAGCGCGCCAAACAGCGACAGCACGCCGCCTATTACCCAGATGGCAAAAACCGCTTCCGGAGAGCCCACGCGGAGGATCATGGTCTTCGGCACCAGGAAGATCCCGCTGCCGATGATCGATCCCACCACCACCGCCGTAGCGGCCCAGGCCCCCAGGTCCCGGCGCAGGTCCTCCCGGCCGGACTCACTCACTCCGCACCCCCGGGGAGCGTGCAAACAGCGACGCGGCCAGCCCCACCAGGAAGGTCGTGGTTGCTCCGATCAGGACGTACCAGGTCCAGGCGATCGGGGTCAGGAACTTGATATACAGCGTCGTGACAAGGCCGGCCGACATGCCCACCATGGCCGCGACCTCGCCTACGCGCCGGGTCAACATGCCCAATAGGAAGACGCCCAGCAGCGATCCGTAAAGGATCGAGGCGATGGATAAGCCCGCCTCCAGAACCGAACCCCAGCGGCGCGCTACCAGGCCGACGGCGAAAAGGACGACTCCCCAGCCGACCGTTGCCAGCCGGGCCAGTTTCAGGTAGTGCGTCTCGCTGTGGCCGCCCGGCTGGCGGCGCTCGCTCATCGGCCGGTAGAAATCCATGATGGTGGTCGAGGCCAGCGAGTTCAGCGCGGCGCTCAGGTTCGACATGGCCGCCGCCAGGATGGCCGCGATCACCAGTCCCGCGACCCCCGGCGTCAGGTTGTTCCAGATGAACGACGGATAGATCCGGTCGGTGGGTGTGGGCACGGCCAACCCGGTGTCGCCGTAGTAGACAAACAGCAGAATCCCGATCAACAGGAACAGGCCGAACTGGAAGAAGATCACCGCCCAGCTTCCAAACAGCGCGGCCCGGCTTTCTCCCTCGGAGCGGGCGGCCAGCAGGCGCTGCACCATCAACTGCTCGGTGCCGTGGCTGGCGGTGGTCAGGAAGCAGCCTCCAATCACCCCAGCCCAAAATGTGTACGGCCGGGTGAAGAATTCCGCCGTCAAATTGAAGCCGAGGTCGAAAACCTGAAACTTGCCGGCCGCTCCGGCCACCGCCATCACGTGGTCCCAGCCGCCGGGAATCTTGTCGAGAATGACGAAGAAGCTGAGAATCGCGCCAGCCACGTAGAGGAACATCTGCACCACGTCGGTCCAGATGACGGCCGTCATGCCGCCTTCAAAGGTGTAGAACAGCGTCAGGCAGACGATCAGCACGATGGAAGCGATCTCCCCGGTCCCCAGGATGATGGAGATGACGATCGAGATGGCGAACACCCGCACTCCCTCGGCCAGGGCGCGGAGCAACAGGAAGGTGCCTGCCGTCAGCTTGCGGATCCGGTCGCCGAAGCGGCGCTTCATCAGCTCGTAGGCGGTGTACATCTCGCCGCGGAAGTAGTGGGGCAGGAACAGGAAGGAGATCACCAGGCGGGCCGCCAGGTAGCCCAGAACCACCTGGAGGAAACCGAGATTGCCGGTGAAGGCCAGCGCCGGAGTCCCAATCACCGTCAACGTGCTGGTTTCGGCCGAGACGATGGAGAATCCGATCGCCCACCAGGGCGTGTTCCGGCCCCCCAGGAAGTAGTCGCGCAGGGTCTTCTGCGAGCGGCGAAAATGGGCGCCGAAGCACGTGATTCCGATCAGGTAAACCAGGATGACGCTGAGGTCCAGGTAGCGCATGGGAACTCGGATTGTAACATGAGCGGCGGCCCTCATCCGGCCGGGAACAAGCG
>CAYOTD010000428.1:0-5096 GCA_964406685.1 uncultured Solibacteraceae bacterium
TCACCGAGCTCGTGGTGCGGGAGCAGTCGCCGTCGTCGTCGATCGTCGAGCTGGCCTTCGCCCGGAGCGCGTCGAAATCCGCGTCTTTGGCCTTGAGCAGGCGCGAGGCGCCGGCGTCGTCCTCGTGCGTCTGCCTGTCTTCGGCGGAAAGGTCGAGCGACGACGCGACGGCGCGGCGGACCGCCTCGCGGTCCCATCCCGGCCGGCCCGCCAGCAGCACCAGGTACTCGATGTCCTGCTGGCCGCGCCGGTAGGCCTTCAGGCGCAGCGACTCAAAAGGTTCGCGCCGGCCGAACTTCGCCCCGGCGTAGAAAACGGTCAGCGGCTCGGCCCGGTTCCAGGCCTCCGGCCCGCGGACGGCGTTCCAGGGCACGATCCCGTCCGCTCCCGCCAGCCACGCGCGCCAGCACCAGGCGCGCATCGAGACGTTGGTCTCCCGCGGGTGATTGGTCGAAGCGTAGTTCCACAGGCGCTTTCCAAAGCGCACCGGGTCGTCGCGCAGGTAGCGGTTCTTCTCGTAGAACCGTTTGCTGACGCAGTTGATGTCGATCAGGCCGGGCATCAGGTCGCGGATCCATTCCACGCGGCTGATGTCGGTCCGGAAGCGGATAGGGACATCCTCGTAGCCCTTGAGTCCCCGCTTCAATAGCCAGCCGAGGAAGGCCGAGGCGCGGACGTCGTCGCGGTGGTTGGGCTCGTCCATCAGCCACCAGGAGATCCCCCGGCCGCCCTGTGCCGGCCGCTTGTAGTAGTACTTGTTGTTGAAGTAGACGAGGTCGTCCGGCTTCAGCCACCCCCGTTCGCGGATGTGGCGCGCGAAGTCGGCCGCCACGGCGGAGAAGCGCTGCTGGTACTCCTGGTCGAACGCCTCTTCCACCGGCGCGGACTCCAGCGCGTGCCGCGCGATGATCTTGCGGTACTCCTCCTCGGTCCGGGCGGCCGGGTAGTTGTTGTGCCGGTAGCTCCGCCGCAGGTCTCCGGGCCAGTTCTCGAAGAACGGCAGGTACATCGCCGGCGCCGGCTCGGAGGCGCGCGGCAGGTCGGCGAACAGCGCGCCGCCGGCCAACGGCCCGAAGTGGGCGTCCCAGGCCGTCCAGTCCGCCACGCGCGCCGCGGCGCCCTGCCCGGCCAGCGGAGGCGCGTGATCCGGAACCGTGGAGCCGTCGTGGCTGTAGCCGAGCACGTCGAGGTTGGCCCGATTCAAATGCGCCACGCGGTGATAGGCGTGCTCGATGGCGCGGTATTCCGGCGTCCCCCGCGCGGCCGGGAACCCGGCATCCACGCCCGAGTAGCAATTCAGATCGACCACGAAATTCAGCCTGTCGGGCAGCCGCAGCGGCAGCACCTCGATCTCGATCGGGATCTCGCGGGAAAGGCTCGGAGCGCGCACCGCCAGCGCCCCCGAGTGCCGGCCCGGCGGGGCGTCGTGGGGAATGTAGATATCGGCGAAGAAGGCCTGGACCTTCCGGCCGGGGACGGACTGCTGGAAGGGCGTCTCGACCGGGATCAGCGCGTCCGGGAACCACTCGCCCTTCTCGTCCCGAACGAACCACTCGCGGTACAGGCGCACCGCGCCGCTCCGCGCGAACACCGGCGGCAGCTTCACGCCTGCGAACAGCGGCTTTGAGACCGTGACCGCCGCCTCCAGGCTCTCCACGGCAAGCTGGAACGCGACGAACTCGTTGCGCGCCCCGCGCAGCCGGACCTTCGCGCCGTCCCACACCGTGTTGCGGTTCTTCGGGGCGGGGAAGTCGCCCTGTTCGAGCAGCCCGCCCGTGCGCGGCGCGATCTTCAGCGACTCGGGGAAAGCCCACACGCGCGGCTCCGGATTGGCTGTGCCGTCTTCCTCTCGCCGCGCCGCGGGCAACGCCGGATACTCCCGCGAGAAGGCGCGGAAGCGCCCGAGCGCGGACACCGGCCCCGCGTTGCCGGCATCATCCGTCGCCCGCGCGGCGAAGTAGTACAGCGCGCCGGGCTTCAATTGCTCCACCTCGGCCCGGACTTCCGCCCCGAGGGAGTTGGACGTCGTCATCGGGTCCGGCTTCGGCGCCAGCGGGTCGAGCATCCAGCGCGCCACTGGCGTGGCGGCGTCGAAATCGCCCGAGCCAATGGCCCTCTCGGCGTAGCGCAGATCGACGCGCGCGGCGTTCGTGACTCGAAGGACCACGCGGCCCGGCCGGTGCGGCCGTCCCTCGCCCAGCAGCCGGACCGGCCCCGGCCGCGATGCCGCGGTGCGCTCGGCATCCACCACCAACTCCGGCGGATGCGGCCCCTCGCGGCTCGAGAAGAGGTGGCGCGTCTGGGTCTGGCCCTTCTCGTCGCACAGCATCAGCCCGTACTGGTCTCCGGTGGCCAGCGCGGTCACCAGCGCCGGCGGGACATCGATTTCCCACCATCCGCCGCCCGCGTCGCGCGCCCGGGGATAGGCGTACAGGCTCCCTCCCTGGCCGAAGGTGACATCCACCAGGTCCGATCCCGCGTACGACCACGCCCGCCCGCCGCCGCGCGCGAACAGGAAGCTCGCTCCGCTTTCCTCCCACTCTCCGTTGCCGCTGATGGTGGAGATTCCGGCGGTGTGAAACGGAACCGCGTCGGCTTCGCGCCACAGGCGTAACGCCGCCTTGTGCACGCGGGTGCCTTTCAGCGCGGCGCAGTCGAACAGGAGCAGGGCGAAGCTCTCCCGGCCGCGGACGGCCAGTCGCGGGTCGCTTCCGTGGTTCCGCCCCGCCTCGGAATCGGCCGGCCGGGCCGCGTCCCAGGGCGCCATCTCCACCCAGGCGTCGGCCCTCACCGGGCACACCGCGCGCTCGGCCCACGCGGCCCCTGCCAGAGCCAGTAGTGCGAGAAGCTTTCTCGTACGGGATCTCCTATTCTTCCAGGCGTGCCTCGGCCAGCCCGCGCACAGCCACGTTGTGCTTGCGGGCGTAGACCTGGATCGCGTCGTGGAGGCTCTTGCGCCAGAGGTCGAGGCGGATGCTGCGCTCCGGCGCGTGCATGTAGCCGAGATCGGCGGTGCGGTCGGCGAAATGATCCTTGGTGTCGTCGAAGACGTGGACGAACCGGCGGCCGCCCACCTCTCGGCCCTTGGGATAGCGGCTCTTCTCGAACACCGCCTTCAGGTGGGCGAAGCGCTCGTTGCCCTCGCGCTCGATACGCGCGACGTAATTGTGGGCCGCGACCAGTTCTCCCACGGCGCGCGCCGCTTCGCCCTTCCGGGCCGCCCCCGCGGCGCGACCCAGCGCGCGCTCGGTGTCGGCCAGCCCGGTCAGCAGGTCCCAGTGATGGCCGATGAAGCGCGCCAGGGCGTGGAAGACCTCGATGTTGTAGTGATTCCGCTCGACGGTGAGAAACGCGCCGGCCAGGGCGTGGACCAACTGCTCGTTCTCGGCGCTCCTGCGGTGGGCCTCGGCGATCAGCTTCTCGTAGTTGGCGGCGAAGCGCGGCTCAAACGCAAGGTCGACCGCGCGCGGCGCCGGCGGCGGGGTCAGCGTCATGTCAAAGCGCTGCGTGCCGATACCCTTTCCGTTCGAGTTGCCGTATCCCGGCCCGCGCACGCGCGACACCACGCGGTCCCAGGTACGCTGCCAGGCCCGCGCCTGGATCTGCATCGCCCGGTAGATCTCGACCATCCCGGCGGCGCGCGGCCCGTAGTAGACGTTCATGAATTCGGCCGCGTGCTGCTCCACGCCCGGCGTCCCGGGGTTCCAGCCCCAGCGCGCCGCCGCCGACCAGCCCAGCCAGAACGTCTCGCTGTGCAGTCCCGAGTCGTCCCAGGCGGCGCCGAATACGCCGATGGGATTCAGTTGCCAGGCGCGCCCGCCGGTGATACTGCGGAAAGCGTTTTGCAGCCTCCCCGCCGTCATCCCGGTTTCGAACTCGGTCGCCCAGCCTCCGGTGAAGGTCCCCTGGTAGTTGAAGTGATCCGGGAACAGGTACTCGGCCCCCTGCATCGACACGTAGGCGAGCTGCCGCATCCCCTTCTTCTTCTCGATGGGAAGGTAGCCTTCGTCGCCGACGATGCCGTCGATGATGCCCGGCGGCAGCCGTTCGACGTGCTCGGCCAGCAGCGGGTACTCGACCCAGGCCAGCATCCGCCGGCCGTGCGCCGCCAGGTGGTCGTGCGCGCGCCGCGCGAACTCGGCCCACAGCCGGCTGCGATTCTGCGGATTGTACGGCTCCTTGCAGTTGCCGCCAATCCCGGCGTAGTAGATCTCGTCGGTGGAGACGTGGAAGTACTTCACGCCCTTGGTGGCGGCGATCACGTCGTCGTACATCCGGAAGATCAGCTTGTAGGTGTCTTCCAGGCACAGGCACGACTGGTAGTTGTTGCCGTCGGCCTTCAGATGGGCGAATTCGGGGTGCTTGAGGACGTAGGCCATGTGGGCCGGGGCCTGAATCACCGGCACCACCTGGACGAACCGCTCCAGCCCGTAGTCCACGATCTGTTGAAGCTCGGCGGGGGTGAACGCGCCCGGCGCGCCGATCGCCGGATGGGAGGGATACGCGAACTTGTCCTCCAGTTCGAAGCCGATCATGTTGGCCTTGAAGCGCGCCGACCAGTCGATATTGCGCTTGATCGTCTCCATGCGGTCCTGGTGGTGCTTGGTGTCCCAGTGCAGGAACCGCAGGGCCAGCCGCGGCCAATCCTCGATCGTCGCCTGCGGGAGCCGCAGGCTGCCGTCGGGAGCGCGCTTCAGAAGTTGCACCAGCGTCCCCACGCCGTAGAACAGGCCCGCCCCCGCGTTGCCGGTGATCTCGATGCGGCGCGGCGTGATGCGCAGCCGGTAGGCCTGCTCGCGCAGTTCGGGGTCGCCCGTGACAGACACGGTGTCTTTCACGATCGCCAGGCGGATGGCGCGCGCCCCCGCCCCGGCGGCGGGCTGAAGATCGATCGAGTGGAAGGACTTCAGCTCGGAGACCAGCCAGCGCGCGGCGATGTGCTTGGCCAGATCGCCCGCCTCCAGCCGCCAGGCGGGGCCGAAGACCACCTCTCCGCCCGCCATCTCAACCTTCTGGGGCGTGGGAATGACCGGGTCGCCGGCCAGGTAGAGGGGCGTGGGCGGCGCCTCCCCCGCCAGCAGCCCGGTGCACAACAG
>CAYOTD010000429.1:0-5080 GCA_964406685.1 uncultured Solibacteraceae bacterium
CCTACGCGCAGAAGTACGTCGAGATCCACCGCCGCGAGTTCAAGCGCCTGGGCGTCTTCGGCCGCTGGGACGATCCCTACCTGACGATGAGCGCCGAGTACGAGGCCGTCATCGCCCAGGCCTTCGTCGAGTTCCTCTCGCAAGGTTACGTCTACAAGGGGCTGAAGCCGGTGCACTGGTGCATCCACTGCCGCACCGCCCTGGCCGAAGCCGAGGTCGAATACGAGAACCACACCAGCCCCTCCATCTGGGTGCGTTTCGCCCTGCTCTCCGATCCGGCTTCCATCGATCCCGCCCTCGCCGGCCGCCGCGTCTGGGGCTTAATCTGGACGACCACTCCCTGGACCATCCCGGCCAACATGGCCATCGCCTTCCACCCCAAGTACGACTACGTCGTGGCGGAGGCGGCCGGCGACGTCTACCTTGTTGCCGAGGCGCTTCTCAAGGACACCGCCGACCGCTGCGGCTGGCCGGCGCCCAAAGTTCTGGCGAAGTTCCCCGGCGCCCGGCTGGAAGGCGCGCTGTTCCGCCACCCCTTCCTCGATCGCGATTCCAAAGGCATCCTGGCCGAGCACGTCACCCTCGATCAGGGCACCGGCGCCGTGCACACCGCGCCCGGCCACGGCCACGACGACTACGTGATTTGCCGCCAGTACGGCATCGAGACCTACTGCCCGGTGGATTCCCACGGCCGCTTCTTCCACGCCGAAGGCGCCGCCGGCCGTCTGCCCGAGGATCTGATCGGGAAGACCGTCTGGGACGCCAACCCCGTCGCCACTGCCATCCTGCGCGATCGCGGCGCGCTGCTGGCCGAAAAGACCATCGACCACGCCTACCCGCACTGCTGGCGCTGCCACAAGCCCACCATCTTCCGCGCCACCGAACAGTGGTTCATCGGCATGGAGCGCAACGACCTGCGCCGCCGCGCCCTCGACGCCATCCATGGCGTCAAGTGGATGCCGGCCTGGGGTGAGGAGCGCATCTCCAACATGATCGCCACCCGCCCCGACTGGTGCATCTCGCGCCAGCGCGTCTGGGGCGTGCCCATCACGGTCTTCTACTGCGAAGCCTGCGGCGAGCCGCTCACCGACAGGGCCGTCCTGGACCGCGTCGTCGCCCTGTTCCGCGAGCGCACCGCCGACGTCTGGTACCAGCTCTCCGCCGCCGAGCTCATCGGGCCGGGCGTGACCTGCTCCAAGTGCGGCGCCGCCGAGTTCCGCAAGGAGTCCGACATTCTGGACGTCTGGTTCGACTCCGGCTCCAGCCACCTGGCCGTGCTGACGGAGAACAATGAGTTGCCCTGGCCCTCCGATCTCTACGTCGAGGGCGGCGACCAGTACCGCGGCTGGTTCCACAGTTCGCTCCTGGTGGGCGTCGGCCTCCGCCAGGGCGCGCCCTACCGCAACTGCGCCACGCACGGCTGGACCCTCGACGCCGAGGGCCGCGCGATGTCGAAATCCATCGGCAACGTCATCGAGCCCCAGTCCATCGTCGGCAAGTACGGCGCCGAAGTGCTGCGCCTGTGGGTGGCCTCGGTCGAGTTCACCGAGGACGTGCGCATCTCGGATACCATCCTCACCCGGCTCTCCGAGGCGTACCGCAAGATCCGCAACACCTTCCGTTACGCGCTCGGCAACCTGTGCGACTTCAACCCCGCCACGGACATGATCGCGCCGGCGGCGTTGCAGGAAATCGACCAGTGGATTCTCACGCGCGCTGCCGCCCTCGCGCGCGAGTGCCGCGCCCGCTACGAGGAGTTCGCTTTCCACCGCGTCTACCAGGCGCTGTACAACTTCTGCGTCACCGATCTGAGCGCCATCTATTTCGACGTTCTCAAGGACCGTCTGTACACCTCCGCGCCCAACTCCCGCGCGCGCCGCAGCGCCCAGACCGCGCTTTACCGGCTGGCTTACGCCCTCGTCCGGCTCCTGGAGCCCATCCTCACCTTCACCACCGACGAGGTATGGAGCCACTTCCCGCTCCCGGCCGGCGCTCCCTCCAGCGTCCACCTGGCCACCTTCCCCGAACCGGAGGAGTTGACCGCCGGGCTGACCGAAGCCCAGTGCGCCCGCGCGGCCAACTGGGAGCGGCTCATCGAGGTCCGCGAGCAGGTGCTCAAGAGCCTCGAGGTCGCCCGCCAGGAGAAGTTCATCGGCGCCCCGCTGGAAGCCTGCGTCCGCCTGCGCGCCAACGGCAATCTGTTCCGCCTGCTCAACGAGTATGAGAGCGAACTGCCCGGCCTGTTCATCGTCTCGGAGGTCGTTCTGGAGGACGTCAGCGACGTGACCCTCTCGGTCCACATCGAGCGCGCCTCGGGCGAGAAGTGCGCCCGCTGCTGGAAATACTCGGCCGACATCGGCTGCGACGCCCGCGTGCCCACCGTGTGCGGCGCTTGCGCCGCCGCCATCGACGAGATCCTACAGGCCTGACCATGCGCGCGCGGCTGACCGGATTCGGCATCTCCGCTCTCGTCCTGCTCGCCGACCGCGTGACCAAGCTGCTGATCGAGCGCAACGTCCCGCGCTGGGACACTTATGTCGTCGTTCCCGGCGTCTTCAACATCGTGCATAACGAGAACCCTGGCGCCATCTTCGGCATCATGGCCGACACGGGCGGGGAGTGGCGGGCCTTCGTGCTCATCGGCCTGTCGCTGGTGGTCGCCGGCTTTGTCGGCGCGATGCTGTGGCAGTCCACCGCGCCCGGCTCGCACAGCGGGCGGCTCTACCGGCTGGCCTTGTCCCTGGTGGTCGGCGGCGCGCTGGGCAATCTCTACGACCGCCTGTCGGGCGGCGCCGTCACCGATTTCCTTCAGGTCTTCATCGGCTCGTACGAGTGGCCTTCGTTTAACGTCGCCGATTCCGCCCTCACCGTGGGCGTCTGCCTGCTGCTGCTCGACCTGATCCGCCACCGCCGTCAACCGGCCGGGAGCCAGAATGCTGCCCAAGCTCATTAGCGTCGGCGATTTCTTCGTCCCCACCTACGGTTTGATGGTCACCCTCGGCTTTCTGGCGGGCCTGTGGCTGGCAACGCGGCTGGCGCGGCGCGACGGTCTCAACACGGACGATGTTGTCAATCTCGCCGTGTACTGCGCCCTGTCCGGCATCGTCGGCGCCAAGCTGCTCATGATCGTCCAGGACTTCGGCTACTACCGCGAGAACCCCGGCGAGCTGTTCTCCTTCGCCACCCTCCAGGCGGGCGGCATCTTCTACGGCGGGCTTGTGGCCGCTCTCGCCGTGGCCTGGTGGTTCCTGAGCAAGCGCGGGCTGCCGGCGCTGCGCACCGCCGACGTCTTCGCCCCCGGCGTCGCCCTGGGCCACGCCATCGGCCGCATCGGCTGCTTCGCCGCCGGCTGCTGCTGGGGTGTGGAGTGCCATCTCCCCTGGGCGGTGACGTTCAAGAACCCCGACGCCAACCGGATGTTCGGCACCCCTCTGATGACGCCGCTGCATCCGACGCAGCTCTACGAATCGGCCGCCGAAGCGATCATCGCTTTCGTGCTCTGGCGGCGCTCGCTGGCCGCGCACCGGCCGGGAACGGTCATCGGCCTCTACCTGGTGATGTACTGCTCCGTCCGCTTCGCCGTCGAGTTCGTCCGCGCGCACGACGCGGCCAATCCCTTCGGCGGCCCGCTCTCCTCCAGCCAGTGGATCGCCCTTGCCCTCGCCGCCGCCGGCGTGTGGCTGCTGGCGCGCCGCGGTTCCGTGGTTCGGTAGAATACCCCTTTATGAAGCGCATCGCAGTCTTAGGCGCCGGCAACATGGGTGGCGCGCTGATTGGAGGAGTTCTCAAAGCGGGCGTGGCCGACCCCGGCCATGTGCGGGCCGCGGACCGCTCGCCCACGCGCGTGCAGGAGATCGCCAGGACCTACTCGATCGCCGTCACCGTGGACGGCAACGCGGAAGCGGCCCAGTGGGCCGACATCGTCGTGCTCGCGGTCAAGCCGCAGATCTTGCCGGCGGTGATGAAGGAGATTCAGCCGGTCCTGCGCGAGGACCAGATCCTGCTGTCGGTCGCCGCCGCCGTCCCTGTGGCGCTGCTGGAAAAACTTGCCGGCCGCACCATGCCTGTCTTTCGCGCCATGCCGAACATCCCGGTCGTGGTCGGCGAAGGCGCCACGGCGGTGGCCGCCAACGGCATGTGCGGCCCCGAGCACCGCGCCCTGATCGAGAGCGTCTTCCGCGCCGTGGGCGTGGTCTGCTTCGTCGACGACGACGCCATGGACGCGGTGACCGCTCTGTCCGGCAGCGGCCCGGCCTACGTCTACATGGTGATCGAGGCGCTGATCGCCGGCGGTTTGAAGATGGGCCTGTCGCACGAGGTCGCCACCCGCCTGGCCGAGCAGACCGTGCTGGGCGCCGCCAAGCAGGTGAAGGAAACCGGCCTGCACCCCGCCATCCTGCGCGACCAGGTGATCACCCCCGGCGGCGTGACCATAGCCGCCATTCACGAGCTCGAACGCCACGGCCTGCGCTCCATGCTGATCTCGGCCGTGGAGACCGCCACCGCGCATTCGCGCAGCCGTACGCGGCCCATCCTGGAAAAGCTCGAGCACGAGAAGAAGGAGAAATCATGAGCCGGCGCATCCTCTCGATCCACGCCCATCCCGACGATTCCGAGATCATGGCCGGCGGCACCCTCGCGCTGCTTTCTCAAAGCGGCTGCTCCGTCACCATCGTCACCCTGGCGGCGGGCGACTGTGGCTCCGTCGAATACTCGGCCGAAGAAACCGCGCGCATCCGCCGCGAAGAGGCCCGCCAGGCCGCGGCCCTGATCGGCGCCGAGTACATCTGGGCGGGGTTCCACGACCTGGCGATCTTCAGCGACGACCCTTCGCGCCGCCGCGTCGTCGAAGTCCTCCGCCGCACCGCGCCCGACATCGTGCTGACCTCGGCGCCGGTCGACTACATGTGCGACCATGAGGCCGCCAGCGCCCTGGTGTTCGACGCCTGTTTCTGCGCACCCGCGCCCAACTACTCCACCGGCGCCGAACAGCCGGCTCCGCCGCTCAAGGCCATCCCGCACCTGTACTTCATGGACCCCAACGGCGGCGTGGACCGCGAAGGCGACCCGGTCCGCCCGC
>CAYOTD010000430.1:0-5069 GCA_964406685.1 uncultured Solibacteraceae bacterium
CGTAAAAGCCGCCGTTCGAGGTCGTTCCGTCCCCCATGATAATCGACAATCTCGAAATCGGGGAGCTTCATTCCCATTGCATTGATCGTGAAATCGCGGCGTGCCGATGCGGCATCGAAAGTAAGCGCCGGGTCCGGCGTCACCATGAAGCCTCGGTGCCCCTTCCCGGTTTTATTCTCCGTTCTCGGAAACGCAAAATCGAACTGCTGCTCTCCGCGATGAAGCGTGACAATTCCGAACGATTTCCCAACCTGGCTCGGCTTCCCGTATTCAGATAGGATGGAGAGAAGCTGTTGAACGTCGAGTCCGTATACTTCGATATCAAAATCTGCTGACGGAATGCCGAGCAGACAATCGCGTACCCACCCTCCGACGATGTAGGCGGTCCCGCCCTGCCGTTCAACGCGCTCGGCGATTTCAAGAATAAAACCGGGTATATCGAAATCTGTCGTCATACGGGCAACATACGATAAATCCTTGTCGGTGGCTCAGTTATGATTGCGGAGAAAAAAGTTCTTCGCCATAAACTCCAGATACTCAGGCTGAAGCCGTTCAATGGGATGCAGAGTATCGGGCAATACCGCAAGCTCGGCGTTCGGCAGCGCACGGTACGCACCGGCTGTCTCGGAAATCGTCACCATCGAATCCTTGTCGCCGACCATCAGCCGTACTTTTGATAAGACACCTGAAAGGACCTGATGGTTAATGTCCGGCTGGTTTCCCAAACCGATCATCATCTGCTGTGTTTGCTGGGCGACATGTTTCCATCCGGCTCCGGTGTGCGTTTTTTCCAGTTGCGCGGCATATTTCGGCGCTTTCTCCGCAAGCGTTTCCGGCTGAAGGAACGACGCTTCGCGGGCCGCCGACTCGGGAGTCCAGTCGAATTTCGTCCCGAGCGTAAGGATTCGGTTCACCCATTCCGGGTGACGCGAAGCGAGTAGGAGCGCAACATACCCGCCCATGCTGAAGCCGAAAATGTTGGCGCCCGTAAGCCCTTCGGTGCTCAAGTAATCGAGAACGTTTTCCTTGAAGTGTTCGATCGTAAACGGACGTCCGGAATCCCGGCGTTCTCCGTGGCCTTCAAAATTGAGAATATGCGTCTCGAAATGCGGTTCCAATACCGGGCGGACCCGCTCGAAAACAGGGCAAGTCGCTGCAACGTCAGAGTCTTCCTTTCTCTGGCAACCGGTGTGCAATAGAGGGCGGCATCCATGGCGGTCTGGGCGCGCCGCAATGCTGCATGTTTTGGCGTCTATCGCCGGTGCCGGGCGCGCGGCATCAGGGAGGTGCGCGCCCGGCCAATCCCCACCACAGTGTGAAGGCTGAGAGGAGAGGCGTCGCCGGACCACTGCTTTCTAGAGCCCGGTTACATGATCGTTCCATGCCCGCGATGCGGGTCGCGTGACACGCGACCGGCGATCAGGGAGCGTTTCCTGGATCCCCTTTGGCGGTTGTTCTCCCGCTACGCTTTTCGTTGCCGCGTTTGCCGGACGCGCTTCCGGCGTCCCATCCCGAAACCCCGTATGATGGAGGTTACGGGAATTCAGCGGTGAGTCTGCTCTACTTCTTCCGCCACGGCCAGGCGGGCACGCGCGACGACTACGATACGTTGTCGGATATCGGCCGAAGACAGGCGCGGTTGCTGGGAGAATTCCTGGCGGCGCAGCCGTGCCGCTTTTCCGCCCTCCTCTGCGGCGCCATGAACCGGCAGCGGGAGACGATGCGCGAAGTCGTGGCCGCCTATGAGCGCGCCGGCGTTCCTCTGCCCGCGCCGGCGATCGACCCCGGGTGGAACGAGTTCGACCTGTTCGGCATCTACTCCTCCATCGCGCCGCGGTTGTGCGCCGACGATGCGGAGTTCCGCGCCGCCTTTGAAGAGCAGCAGCGGATCGCCCAAGCGCCGGATGCCCGCATTCACCGCCAGTGGACTGCCTGCGACGTCGCCCTGGTGCGGGCCTGGATCGAGAACCGCTTCCAGACGGAAATGGAGTCGTGGCCCGAGTTCCTGGCGCGCGTGCGCGGCAATCGCGCGCGGCTGCCGCGGGCATGCGACGGCGAGGCGATCGCCATCTTCACCTCCGCCACACCCATGTCGATCTGGGTCGCCGGCGCGGTAGGCGCGCCCGACGACAGAATCATGCGGCTGACCGGTGCCGTGATCAACTCCGCCATCACGGTCTTGCGCGTCGAGAACGGGGAGACCGACATCCTCAGCTTCAACGCCACCCCGCACCTGGCCGACCCGGCGCTGCACACGCGGCGCTAGCGGAACCCTGCTTCGATCTTGAACGCCTCCAGGGCGTTGTAGACGATGGGGCAGTAGCAGGCGCGGTCGGGCATCTCCCACATGCGGCTGACGAAGGAGCCGGGACCGCGCACCAGGTGCGGGAAGTCCTGGCAGCTTGCCGGCCGCTGGTCGTAGACCATGCACACCGTTCCTTCCAGGAAGACGCAGCCACCCGGCGTGCGGCGAAGGATGAGGCCCTCTTCCGCGCTCTCCTCGCCGTAGTCGCGGACGAAGACCGCGGGCTTGACGCCGAGATGGCGCGCCAGGCGTTCCACGTCGCGTTCGGTCAGCCGCGCCGTGGCAACTTTGCAGCAGTTGGCGCACACCGTGCAGTCGATCTGCGCTTCGATCTCCTCCGCCATGCGGCGGAAGCGGCGCTCGTTGAGCCCGTGGGTTTTTAGATGCCGGCGGAAGCGGCGATTCTCCTCGCGCTTCTTCTCTCCCAGCCGGCGGATTTCGACCAGATCGGTGAGCATTCCTCTCCCAGAGTACAATCATCCACAGGTTCCCATGCCCGACCGGCTCTACCTTTCCTACCGGCTGCGCGGCTTTACCGCGCAGAACATGCTGCGGCATCTCGAGAAGGCCCTGCGGGTGTTCCCGTTCTCGCGCTTGAGGCCGGCCGCGGCCATCGCCGTCTACGCGGTCGAGATCGCCGAGCCGGCGCTGTTCGAGCGCGCCTGGCCGGAGGCGCCCGACGTGGGCGAGATGCTGGCCGGTGTCAGGCAGTTTCGCGCCGACGACAGCGCCGTCGAAGTCGAAGCCTCGTGGGACTTGTGGCAGTACGACGGGGAATGGAAAGTGGCTCCGGCGCGCGTGCGTTTCACCTGCTTCGGTCCGCGGTTTGAAAGCGGCCAGGGCGAACATCTGCAAATCGATTTCGGCCTGGAAGACCTCTTCCTGCCCCAACCGGACCTGCCGGACCCCCTGGTCATGGTGCGCTCCAACATCCGCAGCTTACTCCACCTGGTTCACGAGATCGACGGCGCCTTGCCGGCGGAAGGACGGCAACTGTGGTCGGAGTCGGGCGGGAACTTCGCCGAGCGGCTTCGGGAGGCCCTGCGCGAATAGCCGGCCCCGGGGAGACGGCCGCTACCGCTTCACACAGTAGGCAAGGTAGCGCGAATTCTCGTACACCGGCGCGCGGTTGCGCAGTGCGTTCGGGCGCTTGAGGACGATGTAGTCCACGCCCAGGGCGGCGTAGTCCACCGCTGAGTAGTTGACTCTTCTCTTCGCCAAGGTCTGCTGCCAGCGCTGCCACCATTCCCGGGTGAGGGCGCGGGAGAAATTCACCTGCCCGCCCGATTTCCAGCAGGCATAGACCGGGCGCAGGGCGGTGGCGCGAAAGATGCCCGGATCGAGATCCCGGCGGGCGTCGGGGAAAAGAAAAACGGAGTCTGTTGGCGTGGCCTGGCGAGCCCATTGGCTCAGTTGGCTCAACTCCGCTTGCTCCAACCGGGGGTAGTTCTCGACGTCTCCGCACACCGGAATCAGCCAGAAGGGAGCCAGCGATACCAGCGCCACCGCCGAAGCCAGCCGGGGCCGGCGCGCGGCGAGCCAGGCGGTGCCCGCCATCCCCAGCGACATCGCCGCCACCAGCAGCGTGCGCCGCAACGCCACAGGATTACCCAGATCCGGCCACAGCACGTCGAGCAGGCGCGGACTCACCGGCGCGGCGAATGCTGGAATCAGCCATAAAGCCGCCTCCCACCAACGGCGTTCGGCGGCGGCCTTCAGCCCCGCGATGGAAGCCAGCACGGTGGCGAAGACGGTCACGAAGAGCACCGCGCGGGCCGGCTGGAACTGCGGGATGAGCACCCATTTCATCCGCTCCAGCAGCAGGTATGACGCCGGAATGCTCAGAATCCCCATCAGCGGCAGACCGAAGGCGAAGAAGCGCAACTCCGGTGTGAACTCTCTCCGCAGGCGCCAGGCGGCGGCCAGCGAGATCAGCCACAGCAGCAGGTAGTGGCTCGCGAGCGCGGCGAACCACGTCGAGACATAGTTGTAGGAAGCGCGCAGCCGCTGCACCGCCTCCCATTCGGGATCGATGCGCCCGAACAGGAGTTGCCTCTCCGTCTCCCCGGCCTGAAGCCGGGAGAGAGCGAACAGGATCAGGACTGCGACGGCCAGCGGCGCCAGTCCGCGGATGCGGCGCTCCATCCAATCCGGCCGCGCCGGCCACAGCGTGAGAGCCGAATAGACCGCCCAGAAAACGAACGTCGTCGGCGGGTGATAGAGGAACGCGAGGGAGGCGGCCGCCCCCGCGCCCAGGTCGTGCCCGTGGGCCGCCAGGCCGATGGCGAACAGCAGCAGGGGAACCGCAAACCCGCGCGGCACCGGCTCGTACTCGATCGTCAGCACGGTGGGGCCGGCCACCACCGCGCCGAGCGTGAACAGGGCCGCTGCGGCGAGAGCCTGCCAGCGGCCCAGCCCCAGCGAGGCGGCAATCAGGAAGATCCCCAGGATACCCAGCCCGCGCCAGGCCAATTGCTGCCCCATCAGCACCGGTGCGAAGCCGGCGCCGGTGAGCCGGCGCAACCCGATGGCCGCCTCGTCATAGATGGTGAAGGTCATGTGCGGGCGGCTGGCCACCAGGTCCCGCTCGAGCACGCCGGGATTCCAAAGGCGCTCCAGCATCGGGACGTAGATCTGCGTGTCCTGCCGCAGCCAGGTGTGCCCCGGAAACTGGAAGAAACTGATGAGTGTCAGAGCGGCGATGGCGGCGGCGACGGGCAGGTGTCGAAGCATCTATTGGGGCGTTTTGTCCAGTTGTTGCCTG
>CAYOTD010000431.1:0-5051 GCA_964406685.1 uncultured Solibacteraceae bacterium
CGAGGTCCGCGTCGAGGGCGAAACGGTCGAGTTTTTCCAGCGCGATTCACTCCGCGCCAACGCCATTCGCGGCAGCGACAATGGGATGTTCCTGGTGATCCCCGCGCGCGAGTTGCCGCCCGGCCGGGCCGCGCGCATCGAGTTCATGCACGAGGGCAAGGTGGTGGCGCAGGCCGGCAACAGCGTCTACTACGTCGGCTCGCGCGGCACCTGGTACCCGCAGCGCGGGCTCCAGTTCGCCAAGTACGATCTCACCTTCCGCTACCCCAAGGACCTGAACCTGGTGGCCACCGGCGAGGTCGTCGAGGACCGCACCGAGGGCGACTGGCGCATCACCCGCCGCCGCACCAATACGCCCATCCGCATGGCGGGCTTCAACCTCGGGCGCTACGAGCAAGTGAACCTGGATCGCGGGGGCTATCGCGTCGAGGTCTACGCCAACCGCCAGGTCGAGCGCGCGCTCCAACCCAAACCCGTGCCGCTGCCGCCTTCCCCGATCCCTCATCCCTGGGCGCGCGGTGGCCGGCGGCAGAGCGAACTTCCCACTTTCACTTTCGAGCAGCCTCCGCCCGATCCCACCGCCAATCTGAGCCGCCTGGCGGGCGAGATCGCGGCGGCGTTCGAGTTCATGGCTCGCACCTTCGGCCCGCCGCCGCTGAAGACCCTTACCGTGTCACCGATTCCGGGCGCCTTCGGCCAGGGTTTTCCCGGATTGGTGTACCTCTCCACGCTCTCCTACCTCGATCCGCGCGAACGGCCCGCGGGAGCGCGCGGCGAAACGCAGCGGTACTTCTTCTCCGACCTGCTTCACTCCCACGAGACGGCCCACCAGTGGTGGGGGAACACCGTGATCGCGGCCACCTATCAGGACGAGTGGCTCACCGAAGCCCTCGCCCACTACTCGGCCCTGATGTACCTGGAGCGGAAGAGCGGCGTCCGAGCTCTCGAGGAGATGTTGGATTCCTTCCGCGATCGTCTGCTCAAGCCCAACGAGGCGGGCAAGACGCTGGAATCGGCCGGCCCCATCACCTGGGGCGCCCGCCTGAATTCGTCCCTTGCCCCCGACGCCTGGCGGACGATCATGTACGAGAAGGGCGCCTGGATCATCCACATGCTGCGGCGACGCATGGGTGACGCTTTGTTCCTCAAGTTCCTGGGCGAGATCTGCCGCCGCTACCAGTTCCAGTCGATCGACACCGAGCAGTTCCGCGTGATGGCGCGGGAGTTCCTGCCTCCCCGCTCGCCCGACCCGGACCTGGAAGCGTTCTTCGACCACTACGTGTACGGAACCGGCATCCCCGCGCTGAAACTCGAGTACTCGATCCGCGGCAAGGCGCCCAACCTGAAGCTGACCGGCACGGTGGCGCAGTCCAATGTGACCGACGATTTCGCCGTGCTCGTGCCGGTGGAGATTCAGTTCCCTCGCGGCAAGCCGGTTACGCACTGGGTCAGCACCTCGAAGGAGCCGGAGAAGTTCTCCCTCACTCTGAAGGCACAGCCCGCGCGCGTCGTGCTCGCTCCGGGCGAAGCGGTGTTGGCAAGCGAATTGGAGGAAATCAGGAAATGAGATGGATGGCATTCACCCTTCTGGCGGCGTCCATGATGAGCGCACAGAGCGGATCGATCCGGCCGGAGGGATTGCGGTGCGAGTACCGCGTGAACCCGCTGGGCATCGATGTGGCCGAGCCGCGCCTGAGTTGGCGCGTGGTGGCGGTTCAACCGGGAGCGCGCGGGCTGCGGCAATCGGCCTACCGCATCCTGGTGGCGTCGAGTGAAGCGAGCCTTCAGGCCTCGCGCGGCGACCTGTGGGATTCGGGCAAGGTCGGTTCGGACGACTCCGCGCAGATCGTCTACAAGGGCTTTCCGCTTGCCTCCGGCGTGCGCGTCTTCTGGAAGGTGCAGGTGTGGGACCAGGCCGGCGCCGCCTCGCCCTGGAGCCAGCCGGCGCACTGGTCGGCGGGCCTGCTGAAAGCCGGCGACTGGAAGGGCCGCTGGATCGGCCGGGACGAAGCCAAGTCCCGCCAGGAAGCCGGCGAGCTCGGCCCGCTGGCCGCTCGCATGTTGCGCAAGGAGTTCAACGCGGCCAAGGCTGTGCGCCGCGCGACCGCCTACATCTCTGGTCTCGGCCTGTCCGAGCTCTATCTCAACGGCCGCCGCGTGGGCGATCGCGTCCTCTCTCCCGGACTCACCGAGTACGACAAGCGCGTCTTCTACGTGACGCACGACGTGACCGGCATGCTCATGCCGGGGAAGAATGCCATCGGCGTCATGCTGGGCAACGGGCGCTACTGGGCGCCGCGCATCAAGGTTCCCATCGGGATGCGCAGCTACGGCTATCCCAAACTGCTGTTCCAGCTTGATGTCGAGTACGCCGACGGCACGCGCGAAACCATCGCCGGCGACGAGAGCTGGAAGCTGACCACCGCCGGCCCCATCACCGCCAACAACGAGTTCGACGGCGAGGACTACGACGCCCGCCAGGAGATCTCCGGCTGGGCCCGCGCCGGTTTCGACGATTCGGCCTGGGAACCCGCCGCCGCGGTGGCCGCGCCCCAGGGCGCCGTCGTCGCGGAGATGGCCGAGCCGCTGCGCGTTACCGAGACCATCAAGCCCGTCAAGGTGACCCAGCCCTCCAAGGGCGTCTACATCGTCGACATGGGCCAGAACCTGGTCGGCTGGTGCCGGCTGCGCGTGGCCGGACCCAAGGGAACCACCGTCACCCTGCGCCACGCCGAAACGCTCAAGCCGGACGGCACTCTCTACGTCGCCAACCTGCGCAGCGCCAAGGCCACGGATCACTACACGCTGAAGGGCGGCGCGCCGGAAGTCTGGGAGCCGCGCTTCACCTACCACGGCTTCCGCTTCGTCGAAGTGACCGGCTACCCCGGCGTGCTGACTCCGGCCTCCATCGAGGGCCGCGTGGTCCACGACGACATGCGCCGGGTGGCGGATTTCGAAAGCTCCAACGCCCTGCTCAACCGGCTGCACCGCAACATCCTGTGGGGCGTGCGCGGCAACTATCGCAGCATCCCCACCGATTGCCCGCAGCGCGACGAGCGCCAGGGATGGTTGGGAGACCGGTCGGTGGTGAGCCGCAGCGAATCCTATCTCCACGACGTGGCGGCCTTCTACAACAAGTGGGTCACCGACATCGAGGATTCGCAGAGGCCCACCGGCAGCATCCCCGACGTCGCTCCCGCCTACTGGGTACTCTACAACGACGGCGTCACCTGGCCGAGCACCTTCATCCTGGCTTCGCGGATGCTCTACGAGCAGTACGGCGACCGGCGCGTCATCGAGCGCCACTACCCCGCGATGAAGCGCTGGATCGAGTACATGCGCGGCTTCCTCAAGGACGACCTGATGCCGAAGAACACCTACGGCGACTGGTGCGTCCCTCCCGAGACGCCCACCCTGATCCACTCCAAGGATCCCGCGCGGCGCACCGACGGCACTCTGATCTCGACCGCCTATTTCATCGAGATGCTGCGCACCATGTCGCGCTTTGCGCGCATCGCGGGCAGCGCCGGAGACGCGGCCGAATACGAAGCCCTCGCCGAACGCATGAAGACCGCGTTCCTGGCGCGCTTCTTCAAGCCCGACCGCAACCAGTTCGACAACGGCACGCAGACCTCCAGCGTGCTCCCACTCGCCTTCGGCCTGGCGCCCGAGGATCGCCGTAAGGCCGTGTTCGACGCCCTCGTCGCCAAGATCGAAAAGGAGAGCGACAATCACGTGGGCGTGGGCCTGATCGGCGCGCAGTGGCTGATGCGCACCCTCAGCGAAAACGGCCGCGCCGACCTGGCCTACACCATCGCCACACAGAAGACCTACCCCGGCTGGGGCTACATGATCTCCAAGGACGCCACCACCATCTGGGAGCTCTGGAACGGCGACACCGCCGACCCGGCGATGAACTCCGGCAATCACGTCATGCAAATCGGCGATCTCAATGTCTGGTTCTACGAGTACCTGGCCGGCATCCGCACCGACCCGGCCGCGCCGGGATTCAGACAGATCGTAGTGCGCCCCTACCCGGCCGGCGATCTGACCTACGTGAAGGCGTCGCACGAATCCATGCACGGCCGCATCGCCTCCCACTGGCGCAAAACCGGCGCGCGCTTCGAACTCGACGTAACGATCCCGCCCAACACGCGAGCGACGGTATATGTCCCGGCCTCCTCCGCCGCGAAAGTTACCGAATCCGGCAAGCCCGCGACAGAAGCGCGCGGAGTGAAACTGCTACGCGAAGAAACCGGGGTGGCGATCTTCACGGTCGAATCCGGCATGTACCGTTTCGCGGCCGAGTGAAACAGAATGAGCCACGGATGAACGCGGATAAACGCGGATAAGAACAAAAAGTCATTCAGAGTTTTTATCCGTGTTCATCCGCGTTCAGCCGCGGCCAATTGCCTTTCCGCCCCCTGCTATCCTTATCTGGTAGATGAGTCTCTACCTAAGTCTCGGCTCTGAAACCACGGAACTATCCTCCGCCGACCTGAAGCAAGCGCTGTCGAAGGCCCTCGCCGCCCTCGGTGAGCGGCGCAAAGTGCTGGCGCTGCCGCCCGATATCACCCGCCATCATTCGCGCGCCGGCGAGCTGACGCGGTACGCCTGGCAATACTACGGCGACCGGCTGGCCGCCGTGCTGCCGGCCATCGGCACCCACTTCGCCATGACCCCGGAGGAGATCCGCGCCATGTTCGGCGACATGCCGCAGGACCTGTTCCGCGTCCACGACTGGCGCGCGGGACTGGTCACTCTCGGCGAGGTGCCGGCCGCCTTCATCCGCGAGCAGTCCGAGGGCAAGCTCGATTTCACCTGGCCCGCGCAGGTGGATAAGCTCCTGGTCGAGGGCGGATTCGACCTCATCCTGTCGATGGGCCAGGTCGTGCCCCACGAAGTGGTCGGCATGGCCAACTACAACAAGAACGTCTTCGTGGGCACGGGCGGCGCCGACGGCATCAACAAGAGCCACTACCTGGGCGCGGTCTACGGCATGGAACGAATGATGGGCCGCGCCGACACGCCCGTCCGCCGCGTGCTCAACT
>CAYOTD010000432.1:0-5029 GCA_964406685.1 uncultured Solibacteraceae bacterium
AGACGACGGCGCAGCCCGCGTAGGAGCCGCGTGCCATGCAGTAGGCGACGCGGTCGCCCGGGGCAAGCTGCGTGTGGCCTTCGCCCACCTCCTCCACCACGCCGGCGGCCTCCATGCCGGGTATGAAGGGCAGTTCGGACTTGTAGAGTCCGGTGCGGTGATAGATGTCGATGAAGTTGACGCCGATGGCCTCGATGCGCACCAGCGCCTGGCCGGGGCCGGGCCGCGGAACCGGCACTTCCTCAAGCTGAAGGACCTCGGGCCCGCCGAATGCGTGCACACGGATGGCTTTCATGTTCGGACCTTTCTGCGGAGATGAACCGCGCCGGCGTAAAGCAGCAGGTACAGCAGGGAAAACGGGAAGACGATCAGTCGGCCCAGCGTGCTCACCGCACCGGCGCCGGCGAGGCCGGTACGGTAGAGGACGAAATGACGGATGGCGGGCAGATGACCGCGATCCAGCCAGAAGTAGTCGCCGTTTTCGTTCAGGATGAAGGCCTTGGCCGGCACCTGACAGGCGAGGGCCCATTTCCACTTGGTCATGATCGGCTCGCCCGAACAGATGATGCCCATGGCGGTGTAGCCGTTGGCGCGCAGTTCCCGGTAAAGGCGCTTGCGGTTCTCCGGGCCAGCGAAGTCGGCGACGCGGTAGACCTTCCCTTCGCGAAAACCCTCCGGAAGACCGGCGTAGCAGGTGACCAGATCGACCTGAATCCGGCTGCCGTGAACGTCGAACAGGCCCGGCAGCAGGCTCTCGAACAGGTAGCGGGAACCACTCTCCACCAGCAACAGCCGCGTGAAGGGAGGGATCCGTTTGGAGAAGAAGCCGTGCAAACCTCCAATATAGCGAGATCGAGGAGTGGCGCGGATGGGCTATTCTAGACGAGTAGCCCCGCATGACTCATCCCCTGATTGAATTTGAAAACGTCACCATCTCGCACGAAGGGCGGATCGCGCTGAGCGGGCTCTCGCTCCGTATCGGAGTGGGCGAGCACGTGGCCGTGCTCGGCCCAAACGGTTCGGGAAAGTCGACGTTGATCAAGGCCATCACGCGCGAGTGCTATCCGATGCATCCGGATTGCTCGGCCGTGCGGGTGATGGGCGAGCGGGTATGGAACGTTTTCGAACTGCGCGCGCTGATGGGCATCGTCACCAACGAACTGGCGACGGCGTGCCTGCGAGGCTTCACGGGGCTGGAGGTGGTGCTGAGCGGGTTCTTCTCCAGCGTCGGCATCTGGCCGCACCTGAAAGTCACGGACGCGATGCGCGCGGCGGCCGCCGAAGCGATGGAGCGGATGGAGATCCCGCACCTGGCCCAGCGTTGGGCGGATGAGATGTCGTCGGGCGAGGCCCGTCGCGTGCTCATCGCCCGCGCGCTGGTGCACCGGCCCAAGGCCCTGGTGCTCGACGAGCCATCGACCAGCCTGGATATCCACGCGGCTCACAGCCTGAACGGAATCCTGCGGAAGCTGGCGCGCGAAGGCACCAGTATCGTGATGGTCACACACCATCTGCCGGACATCATCCCGGAGATCGAGCGGGTGATTCTCATCCAGGAGGGCCGGCTGTTCCGTGACGGCCCGAAAGACCAGGTGCTCACCGAGGGTTTGCTGAGCGGGTTGTTCCGCACGCCGGTGGAGGTCGTCAGGCGCGACGGCTACTTTCATATCTGGTGATGGATCGCCTCGGAACGCCTTGATCGGGGTCCGCGTCTCCCGTACAATGACCACGTGCGCTGGAGAACCACTCCCGCAATTCTGTTCTTACTGTGCGTGTTGAGTGCTCCGGGCCGCGTTGCGGCGCAGAGCACCGGCTTCTATGTCACGCCGGCCTCGCTGGCTTTCTCAGGCACCGCCGGCGGCCCGAGTCCGGCGACGCAGACGGTGTCACTCACCAGTAACTCACCTCTCCTGCTTCAGGTGTTCTATGCCGCGGCTACGACGCTGTCCGGAGGCAACTGGCTGTCGGTGACACCGACGAGCCAGTTCACGCCGGAGACGCTTTTTGTCAAAGTCGACACGGCGGGGATGGCGGCCGGTTCCTATGCCGGGCAGATCAGCATTTCGGCGCCGAATCTCGCGCCGGTGACAATCCCCGTGTCGCTGACGGTCGAGGCTTCACAGGCAGCCAGGTTCACCTTGAGTCCGGCGTTCCTGACGTTCACCGGCACCGCGGGAGGAGCGAATCCGGCGGCGCAGGCGGTGTCGCTGACCTGCAACTCGCCGCTGCTTTTGCAGGTGTTCTATGCGACAGCCGCGACTTCCTCGGGCGGTAACTGGCTGTCGGTGACGCCGACAAGCCAATTTGCGCCGGAAGTGCTGACGGTCAGAGTGGCTTCCTCCGGCATGGCGGCCGGCTCCTATTGGGGGCAGATCACCGTCGCAGCGCCGAACGCGGTCACGGCGATCATAGCAGTACGGCTGGTCCTCGCCGCAGGCCCGCCTCCCGGCCCCGGCAGCTTGACGGCAAGTCCAGCGACGCTGTCGTTCACCCACCCAGCGGGATCGGGAACCGCAACTGCCCAGGCAGTGACTATCTCCGCCAGCGGGGGCCCCGGAGTCTATGTCATCGCGACGCCGGCAAGGAATTGGATAACGGTGTCGGCAACCGGCGTGACGACACCGCTCACGTTGTACGTGAATGTCAGCACTGTGGGTCTCGGAGCCGGAGAACACAGTGGGGCCGTCACGATTACGGCGCCCGGCTACAACTCGCAGAGCATCAGCGTGCGCCTGGTGGCTACCGCGCCAACCGGTCCAACTCTGGGCGCGGTGCTCCATGCGGCCACCGCACAACCGACGGCGGCCGCGCCGGGCTTGATGATCTCCCTCTACGGCACCAACCTCGGTCCGGCGGCCGGTGTGGCAGGGCGGATCACGGGCGGGGTACTGGAGACCGCCGTGTCAGGGATGCGAGTGCTGTTCGACGGCGTTCCGGCGCCGCTGCTCTACGTGCAGGCGAGTCAGATCAACGCAATTGTTCCCTTTTCGGTGGCGGGAAAGGCGTCCACCGCGGTACAGATCGAGCGCAACGGGATTGCCTACCCGATGCTGACGATGGACGTTCATGATTCCGCGCCCGGCGTTTTCACCTCGAACAACCGGGGCTACGGCCAAGGCTCGATCCTGAATCAGGACTATACCGTGAACGGGCCCTATTCCCCCGCGGCTCGAGGATCCATCGTGATGATCTTCGCGACGGGCGGGGGGCAGACTTCGCCCCCCGGCATCGACGGGGCGGTTGCTTCCGCCGGAGTCTTCCCTTTCCTGACGTTGCCGGTGAAGGTGTACATCGATGGCCGCAGCGCCGAAGTGCTCTACGCCGGACCCCTGCCAGGCTCGGTCGCGGGTGCGCTCCAGATCAACGCCCGGGTGCCCATGGACATCTCCAGCCCATCGCCCACAGTCGTTATCACCGTTGGAGGCCGCGCCAGCCAGGATGCGGTGACGATGGCCGTGTACTGAAACCAGCGCGGTCACACGCCCCAGCAGTAGTCCTCGACGGCCTTCTCCACGGAGTCGTCCCTCTCGGTGAGGCGCATCAATTCCAGGCGGAGAGCGTCGACCAGAGCGCGCCAGCTTGCCTCAATCACGTTCTCCGAAACGCCCACCGTGGCCCAGGAGCGCTTCTGGTCGGTCCATTCCACCAGGACGCGGACTTTGGCCGCGGTGCCCTTCTTTGTGTCCAGGACGCGCACTTTGTAGTCGGTCAGGCGCACATTCGCGATAGTCGGGTAGAGCTTGGCCAGGCACTGGCGGAGGCAGAGGTCCAACGCGTTCACCGGACCGTGGCCGGAGGCGGTGGCGGAGTGAACGCCGTCCTGCGCTTTGAGGGTAACGGTCGCCGTGGTCTGCGATTCCTTATTTCCGGCCATGCGGGTCGAAACCTCGTAGCTGACCACATCGAAGAAGTGTATGCCGGGATGCAAGGTCTCGCGCACCAGGAGCTCGAAGGTCCCTTCGGCGGCCTCGAGCTCGTATCCCTGGTATTCGAGATGCTTGATGCGCTCGAGCAATTCCCGGCGGGTATCTTCGCCGACGCGCTCGCCCAAACCGTGTTGTTTCAACTTAAAGAGAATATTACCTCTGCCGGATAAGTCACTTAGTAAGACACGCTGGCGGTTCCCCACCAGCTCCGGCTTGATGTGCTCATAAGTGGCCGCATCCTTGAGCACGGCGGCCACATGGACGCCGCCCTTATGGGCGAATGCCGAATGCCCCACGTAGGGTTGGTCGTTCCGCAAGGGAAGATTGGCCAACTCGGCGATGAACCGGGCGACGCCGGCGAGGCTCTGGAGGCGCTCCGGGCCAATGGTGGTGTGGCCGAGCTTCAGTTCCAGATTGGCCATCACGGAACAGAGATTGGCGTTGCCGCAGCGCTCGCCGTAACCGTTCATGCAGCCCTGCACGTGAGTGGCGCCGGCCTCGACGGCGGCGATGGCGTTGGCCACGGCGCAATCCGAATCGTTGTGCGTGTGGATGCCGATGACGCCGTCGAAGCGTTTGCGGATCTCGGCGACGATCTCAACCAGGCGGCCGGTGAGAGTCCCCCCGTTGGTATCGCACAGGCAGAGCACATCGGCGCCCGCGTCCCTGGCCGCTTCCAACGTCTGAAGGGCATAAGCCGGATTAGCAATGTAGCCGTCGAAGAAGTGCTCGGCGTCGTAGACGACCTCCTTGCCGTGGGCCTTAAGGTAGGCCACCGTCTCGGAGATGAGCTTGAGGTTCTCCTCTTCGGTGATGCCGAGCGCGCGATGCACGTGGAGGTCCCAGGTCTTGCCGAAGACGGAGACCACCGGCGTTCCGGCCTCGACGAGCTGGCGGACATTCGGGTCGCGATCGACCGGGTTGCGGGCGAAACGCGTGGAGCCGAACGCCGTCAGCCGGGCGTGTTTCAGGTGGAGGTCCCTCGCGCGGGCGAAGAACTCCTTGTCCTTGGGGTTGGAGCCGGGCCAGCCACCCTCGATGTAATCGATGCCGATTTCGTCGAGCTTCTGGGCAATGACGAGTTTGTCGGCGACGGTGAAGGA